>CAIJYT010000076.1 GCA_903824935.1 uncultured Bacteroidales bacterium
AAATAATCACCAGGTCTTGACCCGAACGTTTCGGATGCCCCGTATTTCTGTTCAATAAAAACTCATCAATCATGAAAAAGCTCATCATCCTATCATTTGCATGCCTCCTTGCAACCTCCCTTTTTGCACAGAATCCTGCCGATGCCCTCCGCTATTCCCGGTTTTATTATGGTGGCACAGCACGGTTCCAGGGACTGGGATCTGCCATGGGTGCTGTAGGAGCCGACTATTCCGTTGCCGCAACAAACCCGGCCGGACTGGGCCTCTTCAAGAGTTCCGAATTGTCAATCTCCCCCTCTTTCTGGAATTCTGCAACCTCTGCAGATTACAGCAAAGTCACATCCAACGACTCAAGATTCAATTTCGGACTGGCTAACCTTGGATTCGTTTTCACCAAAAACCTTGAAAGCAAAAAGAACCCTGACGGCCTCAAAAGCATCACCATTGCATTCGGCATGAACCGCCAGAATGATTACAGCAACCGGACCTTCATCGAAGGGACCAATGACAGCAGCTCAATGCTGACAGAATACGTCAATATTCTTAATGACAACCATTATAACCCAGGGGTTGTCGGAGAAAAATTCCCGTATGACATCGGCCTGGCTTACAATCCGAACAACAACGGGCTGATCTACTATGACAATGCAACCGGTCTCTATAACTGTGATGCTCCGAATGGTGGAGTATACCAGGAGAAGTCGATCAAGACAAGAGGGTCTATGAATGAATTCAACCTCTCCCTTGGCATGAACCTTAATGATAAAATTTACCTGGGAGCCACGATCGGCATTCCATCCATTCACTATGTCGAATCCTCGACCTACAGGGAACTGAAGCAGGATACCAGCATTCATTACTTCCAGAGCCTCACCTACAACCAGTACCTTGAAACAAGGGGAACCGGTGTGAACCTCAAGCTGGGGGTCATCTACCGGCCCTTTAACTGGGTCCGGATCGGCGCAGCAGTACACACACCAACTTATTACGGTAATATGCGCGACAGCTGGCACAGCAGCATGAATGCCGTTTTCGACGACAATGGCCATGACGATGCAGTATCTCCTGATGGCTATTTTGATTACCAGATGGCGACTCCATTCCATGCAATCGGCAGCCTAGCATTTATTATTGGAAACTATGGTCTTATAACAGGCGAATATGAATATGTGGATTTCGGACAGGCCCGTTTTTATTCGTCAGACGAAAGCTTTAAGGATGTTAATACTGATATTAAAAACAGTTATACATCACCGGTCAATGTAAGGGCAGGAACAGAGTGGAGGATCGGGAACCTGCGTATCAGGGGAGGATTCGGATTTACCGGAAAACCATATAAATCCGCACTTTACAACGGGGAAAAATATACTGTCTCCGGAGGACTCGGCTATCGGGGAAAGCATCTCTATTCAGATATTGCGTATATATGGAGCCAGACAAAAGATAATTATTATCTCTATGACCCGACCCTGGTTGATCCGTCCAACAACACAACAACAACCAACAACGTAGTGCTGACCCTGGGTGTACGCTTTTAGCCTTATTGTTTAACGCGTTTCAATCCAGCCTTGGCCTTTTGGCTGAGGCTGTTTTTGTATTCATCATAATCCATTGAAAGGCACAGCCGGTATTTCTTCTCCGCGTTCACCAGATCACCTTTTGCCTCATAGATAAGCCCCGATTGCAGAGCAGCATTGGCAGCGAAATAGTAAGGCAGGGGGGTTCCGTTCTGAATAGTGGTCTCATAAAATGAAAGGGCATGAGCAATATCGCCCTTAGCCTGGTAGATACGCCCCAAACGATAGGAGTACTCAAGCCGGTCCCTGGCTGATGAAAGGCTTTCCTGTACGTTCTTTGCCTGCATTACCTGCAGGGCATGGTCATAATACCCCCCGTCAAAGAGCAGCCTGGCCTTCAGAAGGGTAATATTCGGAA
>CAIJYT010000077.1 GCA_903824935.1 uncultured Bacteroidales bacterium
CGAAAATAATGGTTTTATAAGCCTGGATGAATCCTAAGAGGTAAAAGCCGCCGGTACCTCCATCCATGATTTCAGCCGCTGAAAAGGCCTGTTTTTCCAGTTCGCGGATTACATGAATTCCTGCACCCTCATCGTTCATCAATAGGTTCCCCACCCCGAGAACCAGGATACTGTTTTCTTCCAATGTGTTCAAAGATTAAAAAAGAGGGCCGTCGCGAAAGCGACGGCCCTTCAGGATTATTTTTTAGAATTGTCTTCCGCCTGATTTTCATGACGTTCCACCACATCTTCCTCAACGAATTTCCATCCGCCGATCATGGAAGATGTAACCCCGCGACGTTCGATGTAATCGTGGTAGAAAACCAGGTAAATATGCACCATGGCAAAAAGGATGAACCCCCACATGAATAAATGGTGCAGTTGGCGCACATGCATATCCCCCCCCAGGAAAGGCACTATCCAGGCAAAGAGCTTCGGCAGGAAGGAAGTACTCATAGCGGCATACATCCCGAATCCTGTAAGGCATTGCAGCAGGAATATCAGGAAAGTGATGAAATAAATCAGGCTGGCCAGGGAATTATTGCCGATAGAGTCTATCTGCTTATGGGTAATCTGCAGAACATCCACCTTGATCACATCCAGGATTTCTTTCCACTGCCTGCGTTTCAGGGGGATGAAATTTGACCAGCGGGCAAACTCATTTCCTGCAAAGCCCCAATAGGTACGGAAGATGAAATTAAAGAAAAACAGGAAAGCGGTTACAAAATGGATAAAGCGTACGGTACCGAACCAATAGTTGAAAGAGGCTTCGGTGCCTTTCATGAAGGCCAGCGGGCTGCCGATAATATAACCGGTAATGCATAAAGAAACAATACAAAGTGCATTAATCCAGTGATAGACTCGCACCGGCATTTCCCATACAAGTACTTCCCGCAAAGGGATAGATCGGCTTCTCATGGCTAATAGGTTTTCAGTTCATGAATATAGCTTCCGTTTTCATCGTAAAGATGCACGGCACAGGCCAGGCACGGGTCAAAGGAATGGATGGTACGCAGCACTTCCAGCGGGTTTTTAGGATCAGCTATCGGGGTGCCGATCAGCGATTCCTCGTAGGATGAGCGTTGTCCCTGCGGATCGCGGGGGGAGGCATTCCATGTGGTGGGTACAACCAGCTGGTAGTTTTCAATTTTCTTGTCCTTAATCACGATAAAATGGGAAAGAGCCCCGCGGGGTGCTTCCACCATCCCGATACCCTTTGCAAGTTTCGGCCAGGATTCAGGCTCCCATTTTTCATTGTTCATGGTACGGGTATCGCCATTTTTGATGTTGGACAAGAGCTGCTTGTAAAACTCCAGCGCCCAGTCGCAGGTGAGCTTGGTTTCCAGTCCGCGGGCAGCCGTTCGTCCCAGCGTTGAGAACAGGGCGGTTACCGGGACATCCAGGGTTTTGAGGGTACTGTCAATCACTTCTTTGAATTCGGGTTTGCCTGAAGCATAGCCGACCAGCATACGCGAAAGCGGACCTACTTCCATAGGATGTCCTTTCCAGCGCGGAGTCTTAACCCAACTGTATTTTTGGCTGAAGTCAAGGTGTTCATACGGGGGTTTGGGACCGGTATAATTAAACTTGGTTTCTCCGTCCCAGGGATGCAGCCCTGTCTTGTCGCCCTTTGAATATTCATAC
>CAIJYT010000078.1 GCA_903824935.1 uncultured Bacteroidales bacterium
GACTGCCGACTGCCGACTGCCGACTTCTTTCTATCCCACCAACTTATAAATTACCACGTCCGCCACCAGCCCGAGCAGGAATAAAAGTCCGAAGATCCTTGTGAATTCAAAGGCATGGGCCACCAGGTAGAGCGGCCAGGCATTCTTGTCATAGCTTTCGGGTGCGGTATCAGGCCTTGGCTTTGAAAACACCTTTGCTGCTTTGATAAACCTTGGGACCGTCGCAAACACTACCAGCATAGCGGGGCCAAGCTGTTTAGTGACCACCAGGAATATGATGAGGAGGTATTGAAGGACCCAGAGCGAAATGGTGAGATACCTTGAAGCTTTCTCACCGATGATGACAGGAAGAGTCTTTACTCCTTTCAGCACGTCCTGTTCCATCTTGTCGGCATGTTTTCCGAGGAGCACCGTTGTCGGGCCAAGCGCATACACCAGGCTGACCATTGCAACCCAGTTGTTCCATTGCCCATGCGACACCACGAAATAAGTTCCCCCGACCATCAGGGGGCCCCATACGAGGACGACCGAAAGTTCGCCCAGCCCGTAGTATTTGAGGGGCCAGGTATAAAACAGCAGGAAGAACAAGCCTGCGCCCACAAGCCAGAGTGTAGCCCAGCCCGTCAGGCCTGTGATCACAGCTCCAAGGGCCAGGGCGAGCAGTCCCGAAACAAGGATGTACAAGATGAAACTTTTTTTTGAAAGCAGGCCATGTTCAAGGGGATGCGGCCCGTACTGTGCCCTGTAATAATTATTATGGTCAACCCCCCTGCTATAATCCACGTAATCGTTCAGAAGGTTGTTGGTGGCATGTGCAAACACTATGCCGAAAATCGCTAGTATGAAGATATTCCACGAAAACTGCCCGGTCCTGTATGCAAGCAGGCCGCCGATGATCCCGGCGGTTGCAGTCATGATAAAAACTGCTGCCCTGCTGGCGATCAGCCAGCGGGAAATGATGTCCAGCCCGTTCCATTCTTCCCTGGTAATGCGCGGGATTACCCTCAGCGCCTTGATCCACATTGTTATCATTGATTTAATTGTTTAGTTCGACATTGATTGTGTTAATTCCTGCAGACCTGAATACTCCCCCGGCCTTTTCGGGATCAGTTGAGAATCCAAGCATGAAACCTCCCCCTCCCGATCCGCACAGCTTAAGATAAAAGCTGTCTTCAGCCAGTCCCCGGGCCCATATTTCACTCAGTCTTCCGGGTATCAGCCAACGCATATTCGCCAGCTGGAACCCCGAAAGATCTTTAACAGCCCCGGTAAATGCTGCTCCGTTTCGATCGGCCAGGCAGGAAATACAAATGTTATTCAGCTTTCCGAGTTCTTCCCCGGGCCCGGATCCCCCTAAGCCCTGCATGAATTCTTTTATGGTCCTGTGGATGAGTACCGATGTTTCTTCTTTCTTACCGGCATCGGCAAGGAACACCTTCATCTCCGCAGGTATAGCTCCCCGGAGATCTGCCTGCACTATGCTTCCTGATCCCAGCAGCCTGAGCGGCATGTCAAGATAAGACAACAGGGGATCGAAGCCTGAGCTCCGGCCATGGAACCACGATTCCATCAGGATAAAGAACGACCTGAGGGCACGCCGGTTTTCATCACCTTCACTCTCACGTATGTTTACAGGATCCCTTGCATAATTGCCGTAAATTGCGGCACACAAGGCCCCTGAGCTGCCTATCCCGCTCCTTGAAGGGATGTCCGATTCAATAAATAACCCCTTGCCTATATCCTGGCCGAGCTGATCAAGATCAAGGACATCATTTATTTCCCTGTAGTTGCAGAGCCACTCATTATAATATTTTTCGAGAACCCTGTTGCCCTGCCCCTGCCCGGGACCCTTAATGTTTTCTTCAGCCGGCAGGGCCAGGTCTGCCCCGAAACGCCTGAAGGGCAATCCCAGGGCTTCATATCCCTGGAGCAGTGAATACTCCCCGAACAGAAGGATCTTTGAAGGATATCTGCGCCCCGGCTTCATACTGCATCGTTTTCACGGGTAATGCGGATGGGACCTTCACCGCACTTATCGTCTATGAAACGGCCTTCAGCGCAAAATTCAAGGAGTTGTTCCCTGATAAAATTTTTAACACTCAGGGAATGTGCAGCAGGATAAAGAAGATGAACATTAGGGCCCGCATCGAGGGTGAAGCAGGCAGGAAGCCCTTTCGCGCGTGCTTCCCTGATCCTTTGAATTACCCGGAGTGTTCCGGCATGCATCAGTAAATTGCTGCCTTTGGATGTCATGATGAGTGAATGCAGGCTCAGGGCCTCGTTCTCGACAACCGCGGCAAACTGCTCAAAGTCGCCGGTCTGCATGGCCTGCAGGCATTCTGCAAGGTTTTGCCTGGCCTGTAAATATCTTGCTGATGCCATTGGATGCGAGTCCATCAGTGCATGCCCTCCCGTACTCGACAATGACTTTGCTTCGGCCGAAACGATAAGGATTGCATCGTGAAGCTCAATGAAATCATTATGGACTGTCATTTTCAATGGTATCGCCCGTTCATCCGAAGAACCATGTATCAGCGGGGTTTCACCCCATACGGTGTATCCCCCGTAAACCGAGCGGCTCGCACTCCCGGAACCCAAACGGGCCAGGCCTGATGCCATCCGCCGGAATTCATGATCGGAAAATTGCTTTCCAGAGATCATTTCATTGATATCGAGGAGACAAAGGGTAAAAGCCGAAAATCCTGAAGCGGATGAGGCTATGCCTGCAGAATCAGGGAAGCTGTTGCTTGTCTCAGCCTCGAAAGAATATCCCTCTATCCAGGGGAACAGGGATTTCAGGTCAGAAAGGAAGGTTTCAAGCCTGGCCATGAAAGGATGGGCGGGATCGGCATTGACTGAGATCATCTCTCCGTTACCTCCCTGGATCGCTGTAAGGCATGTCCTGCTCACGGCCTTGTCCAGGGTCATGCTCAGGGAGGGGTTCGCTGGGAGTTGCCTGCCCTTTTTACCCCAGTATTTTATAAATGCTATATTCGACGGGCTTTCCCAGGTAACGCTGAGATTGCCTCCCCTGGTCATGGCCGGGGATGAATGAATGACGGGGGCAACAATTTCATCCGGTTCCCTGCAGATGTCATCGTAGGTGAATACCTCCGTTATCCCGTAATCCTCAAGAATACTTTCAACTTCAGCTAAGGGCTGCATGCTTACGAACATGGCGAAATCGCCGCCCCATGCACCCAGTGATTTAACTGCACCGGGGAAATCCGGAAACCGGGTCTTCAGCACATCCCGGTGAAGGATGCGGCTTAAAATGGCTTCATGTTCATGGACAAATCTGCATAATTCTTCGGTACGCACTGCATTGCCTATGGCAAGCGACAGTTCGGAGATCCTCGCGATATCTTCATTTGAAAATTTCGCTGAAGCCTTGAATTTCTCAACTTCCCTCGGGCTGTCTTGTTTCTCACCAAGCCAGGCAAAATATGCATGGTTTTTAATTGCTGTACCCGGGCACATGAGTGAAACAATGGCTTCTTCAGGGTTGAACCCATGCCCGGGATCAAGCTGATAAAATACCGGCCCAGCAGAGGATGCGCAGGCTATATCATATCCCGAACCATTGGAAACACTTTTATAAAGAGCGGCTGCACCAACCCCGGCCCATTGTGCTACAAGGGATATAAGACTTGAACTGCTGCCAAGCCCCCATTCCAGGGGATAATCGGCTGTCACTCTCACATTCCATCCCTGCCCTGGTTCAATGAATGAGGGGTTGAGTATCCTTGCCTGTCTGAGCAGGTTTTCAAGGAATTTTGAAATTCGCTCTTTGCCTCTGAGTTCGGTGTCGGGTGAGACAACTTTAAGGGACTCCGAATCAATCACAGCATGGAACCACACCCCTGAGCTGTCCTCGCTGGTCCATTGCAGGAACCTCCCGCAAATTTTCTCCTGCTGCATCACCTGTCCGAATCTCAATGGAATAGCGAGGGCCGTGGCTCCCGACAGCACAAGGTATTCCCCTGAGATTAACAGTTTGCCTCTTGCAGTGAAAGTTGCTTCCCCCGCTTTCGAAATTGCAGATGCTTCTTTGGGTTCAGTTCGCGCTTGCATCGATGAAATGTTTTACTGCATCGTAGCTGATCTTTTTTCCTGAAAAATATTCTTCAGCTTTTTTACGAGAGTCGGCATTCATATTCATGGAATTCAGAATATTGGAAAGATGCAGCCGCATATGGCCTTTCTGTATCCCTGTCGTGACAAGGCTGGTGAGCGCGGCAAAGTTACTGGCCAGGCCTGTTGAAGCTACGATGGCCATCAGCTCCCTGGCGTTGGGATTGCCCAGTATCTCAAGGGCAAGCCTTGCAAGGGGGTGGAGGTTGGTGATACCACCAACAGTCCCTATTGCGAGAGGGATGGTTAGTGAAATTATAAGGCTGCCGTTAACTGTGCGGCAGCTGCTAAGGGAGCGGTACACCCCGTCCCTGGCGGCAAAGGCATGAGCGGCTGCTTCTGCCGCCCTGTAATCGTTCCCTGTTGCCATCAGCACCGCATCAACCCCGTTCATGATTCCTTTGTTATGGGTAACAGCCCTGTAAGCATCCCCTTCGGCGATGGCATAAGCCAGCATGATCTTCTCTGCAAATTCATCAACAGAAAGATTCCCTGCAAAAGGCCTCAGTTCTGCCAGGCTGCAGGAGGCTTCAACTGTGACCCTGCAATTCTCATTGTAATTGCTCAATATGGACATGATGTGCTGGTAACGTCTTTCTTTCACATGGTTGTTCATTGCAAGGTAAGCCTCCATCCCCTCGGCCAGTTCTTCTAGGCAGGTGTTCATGAAATTGGCACCCATCGAATTCACTGTATCCACTTCCAGCTCCAGCTTATAAAGCTTTTCCATGATCCCGCAGGCATCGATCAGCCTAAGGTTAAGCACACCACCTCCCCTTCTTACCATGCTGGCCGTGGTCTTCTTCAGCCTGTCAAGCAGGAATAAATGAATATGGTCCCAGTGCTGATGCAGAAAAAGAGGATCGGTGAACCAGCGGAAATACACATGCCCGAGTTTTACCGTTGATACCTGCTTTACAGTGAAGCCGCCCCTCTCGGCCCAGAAACGGGCTGCATGTGATGCGGCTGCAATGACCGAACTTTCTTCTATCGCCATAGGCACATGATATACCCTGCCGTCAACCATTACATTGGGCGCAATCCCGAATGGAACATGGAAACTGCTGATGGTGTTTTCGCTGAGCTCGAGGAAACTCTTACGCGTAGCCGGATCTTCGGCCAGGTAACTTTCCATCTCCTGTTCCGTCGGTCCCGGCCAGCGGCATAAAGCTGCAATGAGACGCCTCTTTTCCGTGAGGCTTAATTTTGAAAATCCCTTGATTATCCTGCCTTTCATTCCTGTTCTTTTATCTTTAAAAATGCACGGGCAAACTTAAGGCCGCTGATCTGCCCTGCGATATACATCCGCAGGTCTTCATAGTCTCCCCTTGCAACGGCCAGAAAAGCCGATGCCTGTCCGAAAACAGCTGGTAACAGGCTCCTCGAAATATGATAATACCCGTCAAGAAAATTCTTTATGCCTCCCGAGATGATGATCTGCCTGCACCCTGCCCCCTTGCTTTCAGCAACCAGTCTGTTGATGGTTTCAATCATATCCGACGCTGTATTCCCTATCATTGCCAGCGGACCGTAAAGCTCCCTCTGCCATGCAGTGCTGCGGGCCAGCTCAACTTTTGCAAAGTTCGTCCCCCCGAAAGCAGCCAGCTCAAATGCTTCAATGGGAAGGCTCATCACCCTGGCAATACTCACCGGGCCCATGCCCTGCCCCACTTCCTTAACAATCAATTTTAGCCTGCTCAACTCAAGAAATTCCTGGATGGTTTCAAAAGGAGGATTTTTCAGAACATCTCCTTCCATCTGTAACCATTCCTGCACCGGGTTAACATGAACGATCAGGCCGTCGGCCCTTAAGCGTTCAACAAGTTCCACAAGCCTCGGCCAGCTGCCGTCAAACAGCATGTCTTCAAGCTGGACTATCCCTATATTGGCATATAAGGGGAGCTCATCCCCGATTACCGGGCGCATGTCAAAATCGGGCAGGTAAAGGTCGTTTGCAAGCAGTATCCTGCAGGATCCCAGGCCCATTCCCATCCCGAACTCCCTGCATGCCCTTGCAAGATTGGTGTTGATGGTCCTGGCAAGCGCAGTGCCCCCTGTCATGCTCGATACCCATATCGGCACCCTGAGGGTCTTCCCCAAAAATGTAAAAGGCGGTATCTCCCCCTGGCGGTGAGAGCCTGTCATAGGTTCATAATCAAACCTGCGGTCTATCTCTGCCCCGGCTGCCTGCGAAGAAAATGCTAACTCAATATGATCGTTTTTCCTGGCTTCCATTAAACATAAAAAGCCAGCAAAGTTAATTTAAATCAGTCTAAATAAAACAATAATGTTAAAAAATACTGCGGATGTGATCCTCATCAGATCAATCGGGGTCCCTTAAGCTCATATGCAGATGGATTGATACGCGCGTCTCAGCCTGAATGTGTTTGCCTGAACTCAAGGAGGGACTGGCCTGCCCCGGCTTTGAAAAATTTACTGAAATGGGAAGGGTCGTCAAAGCCCAGGTCAAATGCTATTTCCTTGCTGCTTTTTGCTGTGAAGACCGCCGTTCTTTTTGCTTCAAGGAGGATACGGTGTTGGATGAATTCCTTTGCAGAGGTGCCAATATTCAATTTTATCACTTCATTCAGGTAATTAGGGCTGACGTTCATGGCCCCTGCGTAATCCTTTACCTGGTGCCACTCGCTGAACCTGGTTTCCACGAGGTTTTTGAACCTCCTGACCATAGCTTTTCCAACTTCAATATCCTGGGTATTGGTATTTGGGAAAAGGCTGCAATGCGAATTGCATTCAATCAGGAAGAGTTTCAGGTATGCTCCCAGGGTTTCCAGTTTCATCTCCTGGTCCGAGGCATAGGCATCCTTAATATGGCTTGCAAACTGCAGGAGGTTCTCCAACCTGGGTCCCGAAAGTGGCAAGGCAGGACTTTCACTGCTGTCGCGGAAAAGCCTGAGATTGGAAATAAAATCTTCGCGTATGCTGTTCTTCATCAGGAACTCAGGCGTGAACAGGATAACCAGTCCCGTGGTTTCAGGGCCTGAGATGATCTGGTGGACCTGGTTCGGGCTTACAAAAAAGATATGATGCGGCAGTATAGGGTATTCATTGAAATCAACTACATGCCTTCCCGAACCGCTGAACGGCCAGATGACCGAATAATAATGATGACGGTGCGGATCATCGGCTATCCCCTGCTGGCGGTCGGCAATCTCTTCCATAGTCCTCAGAACAAAAGATGCCGGGATCCCGTTATCAAGCAACTCGAGGCTGTAAATTTTTTTCTGCATTATTTTTCCGAATTAAGGGGATCAGTTGATTTGCACCTCACAGCCTGCTAATGTTTCACATCCAAAGTATCAATGGCAAATTTTACAGGAACGACAAGGCTTGCTTCAACCGGTTTGCCATCGGTTTCTGCAGCTTTCCATTTCGGCATGAGTTTTATAACCCTCACCGCCTCTTCATCGCAACCTGCTCCTATCCCCCTCATTGCGGAAACATTACCCACGGAACCGTCCTCTTTAACAGTGAATCCTACATACACCTTACCCTGGAGTTTTAACTTGAGCGCCTTGGGCGGATATTTCAGGTTCCTGTGAATGAACTGGAATATAGCCGGATTTCCACCGGGGAATTCAGGCTGCCTGTCAATTTTCTTAAGTGTATAATCCTCTTCTTTCACAGGGTTGCCCTGGGCCGGTTTTTGATGCCTTGGCGGAGACAGTACTGCAGGTCCGGCCTGTGATTCGTAAGAATTATACTGGGCACGACATGGCATACCCGTGACGATCCCTGCAAACACCAGGAACCCCAGAATCAGGGCTTGCATTGTCGTGTACACTGATCTTCCCTGCCCCTTAAATGAACCATAAATTCTCATCAGCACAAACATATAATAAATTTCAGGGACCGGCAATATTTTTCAAGGATTTGTTTATTACTGCGGATTTCCTCAAATTTGACAAGGCAAAATCCCCGGTTATGAAATTTTCGTTTAAAAAGCTGTTCCACGAAAATATAAAATGGAATATCGTTTTCCTTGTGCTTGTTATTTTTACTGTGTTTTTCATCCCTGTTTTTTCGGTCACCCTTGAGAAGATCCTTTATGATCTGTCGTTCACACTTATATTTTTTCTCGGGTATATAACTTCCAACAGGAGACACCCTGTATTTCTTCCATTATCGATCTGCGCACTCATCCTGATCTGGATTTCAGCCGTCTTTAAAATGCCTGTTTTATTCATTTTTTCAATTTCCATGAACATCCTGTTTTTCATGATGGTGACATGGTCGCTGATAAAACATCTTATAGATTCCAGAGCTGTCACCATAAAGCTGCTATTTGACGCAATAATCATTTACCTGCTGATCGGGCTGATCTTTGCAATGATTGTAAGCCTGATCGACCGTTTTGATCCCGGGGCTTTCAGGTATCCGGTTGCAGCAGGCAGCGCTCCTGTCTTCCATCTTAACGATTTCATATATTTTACGTTTACTACTTTATCTACAACAGGGTATGGCGATATCATCCCCCTGAAACCATATACCCGTTCCCTCTCAATCATGATCGCCATCACAGGCCAGATGTATATCGCTATTATCATTTCCATGCTGGTGGGCAAGTATGCAGCCTCAGCCCGGGAAGACAGGAAAGATGAATAAGGTAAAACTGAAGAATATTCTTTTTTTCTCTTATGGTTTCAGCCCGGCTTCAAGCCAGTCCTTCACAAATTCAACCCATATGTCAAGCTTGTCGAAAAGCTGCTCAGTTGGCGGATAAGGTATGATCACGTCCGGACTGATCCCGATATTATCGATTGGATTATCGGGAAGCCGGCGGGAACGGGTCATAGGGTACCTCATATAGTATTTTCCTGAAGGCAGGTCAATAGGGATAGAATTGGAATAATCAAGCACGCCTGCTGTATTCTGATTGCCGAACAGGGTGACTTTCTTACTTGTTTTTGCAGCCAGCAGAAACTGCTCGGCTGAAGATCCGTTGCCTTCATTGATGATGATGCCGACCCGCCGGGGATTCCTGTAGACAGTATCTTCTTTTACAATTTTATCCTTACCCATCATCGGATGGACCACATACCCCCCGGGATTCTTTTTCATTTCATCCAGCAAAGCCGTCATCCATATCCTTCCCTCTTCACCATTCAGGTATGTACCTGTTTTAAGGTCATTTTCATACAGCTTTATATTATCCTCGCAGGCATACCATTCGACCCCTTTGCTGAAATACGGTCCCGTATACAGCAGGCTGAACAGCATCTGCCATTCATCGTCCTGCCCGCCTCCGTTGTTCCTCAGGTCAATGACCAGGTTTGGCCTCGTCATTATATCCTGCCAGTGATCCCTGATCACTTTTTCAATCTTATCTTTAAACCCGTCGAAACCGTTAGCCCTGATAAAGAAGGTGCTGTCGCTCAGGATCCCATAGGTGAAATAAGTGTTGCGTCCGTTAGGGTGAAGCGGTACGTAAGACTTCATAAGGGCAAGGTCATTCCTTGGCGAAGACGATTTCCTGACAAGGAAACTCTGATCGTGTATCTCAAGCACATGCCTGTTCACATGCAGGCTGGCCATGGTTTTCCTTACCTTCGCCCCTTTCCAGGTAGTATGCAGTTTTACCTTGAAGAGGGTATCGCCTGCCGGCGGATTGCTTAGCCCGTTCGTTCCAGCCGCTCCCTGCGGTGCGAATTCAAACATCACCTGGCCGGGCTTCCATCCGCGGTAACTCACCGAAACCCCAAGGTAATTCTGAGTTGCAATATCCCTTATAACAGCCATCTCTCCCCAGCCCGAAACCCATAGCCCTTCAAGGGTCCGCGATCCGGCAGTCCTCCTGTACAGCTCAATGGTATCGACGGAAATATTCCTGCCGTAACTGGAAGTGTCTCCCTCCACCCAATCCTTGTCAGGTCCGGGGTTCGGGCGTACCTTGAGATGATGGTCGGTGAAAAATCCGCAGTACTCATCCAGGTATAGCCAGCATGAATCGGGATGCTTTTCAATCTTTTTCCGGAGATCCTGCTCCAGGCGTGAAAGCTCCGCCACCTTATCCCCCCTGATCTTGACATCATAACCTGGGTAATCTGCCCTGATCTTTTTAACCACAAAATCGAAATCGGCAAGGCAGGAGGACTGCTGTGAAACAGAAATGCTACGGGTAAGCATCAGAATGAGCAACGAAAGAAACGATTTTTTTAACATGGCATGAAGTTCTTATACAAAAATAATAATTTAATATCTTTACTTAAATTTTATTCATACCGGTTCGCAAACATCCTGCATCCCGAATCCTAAAGCCTCCCAAATCCCCAACCCATGTCACGCCGCAAAAAAATTCTCTCTTTCATAGTGATACCGGTACTGGTCATCATGGTATCATTAGCCCTCATCCAGGTCTTCCATAAAAAAATTTCAGGACCCCTGGTCCACGTCAGTCCTGCCTTCAGGCAGTATGTACAGGCCTTCACCACAGGGCTGGTACCCTCCCATTCCACTATAAAGATCAGGATGAATGATGAGTTTGTGGATTCCTCTTCCATGAACATCCCTGTAAAAGAAGACCTGCTGAGGATCAGCCCTTCTGTCAAAGGGACCGCCTTCTGGAGCGACAGCCGCACCCTTGAATTCAGGCCCGACGAGCCCCTTCCCCAGGATAAGGTTTATACCGTGGAGTTCTGCCTTTCAAAAATTATCACTGTTCCGGCCCCGCTTAAAACCATGGTGTTCCAGTTCAGGACCATCCGCCAGGATTTTGATGTGAGCATCGACAATCATAAAGCAATCTCGGAATCGGACCTGACTAAAGAAGTCCTTGCCGGAACAATTTTCACAGCCGATGCGGCGGATGACAAGCAGGTGGAACTTATGCTCACCGCGAACCAGGACGGCAAATCGCTGCCTGTTAGCTGGCAGCATGATTCAAAGAACAACAAGCATTTTTTCCAGCTTGGCTCCATTGTAAGGGACGACAGGGTGTCGACAGTGAAACTTAACTTAAACGGGAGCCCCATAGGGTCATCTTCAAATAAGGAATTTACTGAAGAGATACCCGTGCTGGGCAGCTTTAAGTTTGTTGAACTCAGGAATATTGCAGGAGGCGATCCATATTTTGTACTGCGTTTCACCGACCCCCTCAAACATGACCAGAACCTCGAGGGCCTTGTCCATATCGGGAAATACACCAACCTCAGGGTCACCTCCCAGGATAATGAACTCATCGTATACCCTCCTGCACAACTTGAAGGGAACTCGATGATCACTGTTGAACCCTGGCTCAGGAACTGCCAGGGGAAAGAGTTCGGTCAGCGCATCGTTCAAAAGATTTCGCCCGACGAAAACAAGCCGATGGCCAGGTTCGTAGGCAACGGGGTGATCATGCCCTCATCCAACGGCATGCTGCTCCCCTTCGAAGCGGTCAACCTGAAGACGGTCGAGGTGAAAGTCATCCGCATATATGAAAATAATATCCTGCAGTTCCTGCAGGTAAATGAGCTTGGGTCGGCCGACGACCTTTCAAGAGTTGGAAGGGTGGTGCTGAAGAAAACAGTGCCTCTTAACGGGGCAGCGGACTATGGGCGATGGAACCGGTATTCCATTGACCTTTCAACCCTGATGAAAGCCGAGCCCGGGGCTATCTATTCGGTTAGCCTCAGTTTTAAAAAGCAATATTCGACTTACCCCTGCACTGAAGGAGGGAGCCGGAATCTTCAGGATATGGTTGTCATCCAGAACCACGAACGCGAGAATGAACCCAACAAATGGGGTTATTACAGCTATTATGAGGATGAGGACAATGATAACGGTGGATGGGATAACTACCAGTGGAACGAACGCGACAACCCCTGCAAGGCTTCCTATTATTTCAACCGCAGGGTTACGCGCAATGTTTTCGCATCGAACCTTGGAATGATAGCCAAGGGAGGAGCAGAAAATGAATTTACTGTCTTCGTAACTGACCTTATCTCTTCAAAACCATTATCGGGGGTTAAGGTCGAATTTTACAACTACCAGCAGCAGATCTTAGGTAATTCCAGTACAGACGGGGATGGGATGGCGACAGCCAAACTTGCATCCAAACCCTTCTTTGCAGTGGCAGTGAAAGACAAGGAGAAGGCTTACCTGAAGCTCGCCGAAGGCAACTCCCTTTCTCTTTCCATGTTCGATATAGGAGGAGAGCCGGTTCAGAAAGGCATTAAAGGATTCATTTACGGCGAAAGGGCCGTATGGAGGCCGGGTGATTCTATTTACCTGACCTTCATCCTGGAGGACAAAAGCAAGAAACTTCCTTTAAACTACCCTGTGAATATGACTATGTACAACCCGGCAGGGCAGATGGTTACCCGTCTTGTACTCAACTCTTCAGTAAATGGATTCTATGCATTCAAAACAGCAACCCAGCCTTCCTCGCCGACAGGGAACTGGCTCGCGAAAGTGAAAGTTGGAGGTGTGGAATTTCAGAAGACATTGAAAATTGAGACTGTCAAACCCAACCGTCTTAAGATCCGGCTTGATTTCAGCAAAGCATACCTTGCTAAAAACCGGATACCCCCCGCACAGCTTGAAGCAAGCTGGCTCACGGGGGCAACCGCCAGGGGGCTTAAAGCTGAGGTCAACCTGACCCTCACGAAATCGGTCACTGCATTTAAACAGTTCCCGGCCTATACCTTCGACAATCCTTCGGCAGGTTTTGCAGCAGAAAATATCAGCGTTTTCGAAGGAAAGCTCAATAATGAAGGCCAGGCAGTGATAACACCTGTGATCCATGTCACCAACGTCGCACCGGGGGTACTTAATGCAGCTTTCGAGACCAGGGTTTTTGAAGAAGGTGGCGACTTTTCCATAGACCGTTTTACCATACCTTATTATCCCTACGTTTCCTTCGCAGGCCTCAGGGTTCCGCTTCCTTCGCAGAATGACAGGGTTTTATATACCGATAAAGCTTATGATATCGACCTGGTGAATGTTGATCCCGAAGGGAATGTTGTTCCTTCGAACAGGCTGAAAGTTGAAGTGTTCAAACTGGAATGGAGATGGTGGTGGGATGATTCGGAAAAAAGTTCAGCCGACTTTGTATCCACATCCCATCTCAGGCCGGTGGATTCAGCAACTGTGAGGACTTCAGGAGGAAAAGGTGTTTACAAGTTCAGGGTTGATTATGATGAGTGGGGAAGATACCTCATAAGGGTTACCGACAGGATGTCGGGTCATATTGCAGGCAAGATAGTGTATGCCGACTGGCCTGGTTATTTCAGGATGCCCGGGGGTGAAAAACAGGCTGCTTCGATGATCACCCTCACCACTGATAAATCTAAATACACCGTGGGCGAAACAGTAAAACTCAGCCTTCCCACTTCCCCTGACGGAAGGGCCCTGCTGACCATTGAAAACGGGTCTGAGGTGCTGAAGTCTTTCTGGACACCTACCAGCAAGGGAAGTACGGATATCAGTTTCAAGGTGACTGCCGATATGGCGCCCAACTGTTACGCATTTGTCACACTGATCCAGCCTCATGCACAAAGCAAGAATGACCTTCCGATACGATTGTACGGCGTTGTTCCGGTGTTCGTGGAAGATAAGCAGACTCATCTGAAACCTGTGATTAGTGTAAAAGGCAAACTGGTCCCCGAAGAACCGGCTTCTATAACTGTAAGTGAAGCCGGCGGCAGACCCATGTCCTATACCCTGGCCGTGGTGGATGAAGGCCTGCTTGATCTGACCCGCTTCAAAACCCCTGATCCATGGAGTGTATTCTATGCCAGGGAGGCCCTTGGAATCAAAACCTGGGACCTCTTCGACCAGGTGATGGGTGCTTTCAGCGGTGACCTGCAGAGGATACTGAGTATTGGCGGTGACCTTGAACTCCACCGGGGAGGACTTAAAGCCAACCGTTTTAAACCTATGGTGAAGTTCTTCGGCCCCTTTGAACTAAGGAAAGGCGAAACCCGCACTACCACCTTTAAAATGCCTGAATATATCGGATCGGTGAGAGTGATGGTGGTTGCGGCATATGACGGGGCCTATGGTTCCGCAGAGCGGGCTGTGCCTGTTAAAAAGCCACTGATGGTGCAGGGAACTCTTCCCAGGGTGCTTGGCCCCGGAGAATTGGTTAAGCTCCCGGTAAGCGTGTTCGCCATGGAAAAGAATATGAAGAATGTTAAAGTCACCATTGATGTGAATGAGTTCTTCCAGGTCAATGGCCTGAACAGCCGGGAACTGACCTTCAGCGGAATCGGTGACCAGCTTGTCAATTTTGATCTGAAAGCCGGACTGATGACAGGTATCGCGAAGGTCAGGATCAAAGCAATGAGCGGGAACGAAAAAGCTGAGAACAAAATTGAGATCGACATCAGGAATCCCAATCTTCCGGTGACGGATGTGTTTGAAAAGAGCATCCCGCCGGGTGGAAACTGGAGCCAGGACTTCATCCCGCGGGGAATCCAGGGCACCAATTCAGGCTTCCTTGAACTTTCATCAATGCCTCCGCTGGACCTTGAGAAATGGCTGTCGTACCTTATCCATTATCCTTATGGATGCGTGGAACAGACCACTTCCTCGGCTTTTCCCCAGCTTTACCTGAAAGATATGGTGGAGCTCAGTACTGAAGCCAAAACCCAGACCGAGCAGAACATCAAATCGGCCATACAGATGCTGAGGTCGTTCCAGTTATCGAACGGAGGGCTTACTTACTGGCCCGGCTCGGCATACACCGATGACTGGGCAACCTGCTATGCCGGGCACTTTATGCTCGAAGCCGAGAAAAAAGGCTTTACTGTTCCACCGAATTTCCTTGCAGCATGGAAAGTTTTCCAGAGAGAGAAAGCTGTTTCCTGGACATACAATTCGAGCTTTTTCAACAGTGACCTGGTACAGGCATACCGCTTGTATACCCTTGCCCTGGCAAGGGCACCCGAGATGGGAGCCATGAGCAAGCTTCTTGAGAAAAAGGACCTTTCACTCACTGCAAAGTGGAGGCTTGCGGGAGCCTATATCCTGGCCGGGAAACCGGAGGTTGCCCAGCAGCTTACCAACGGTATTGGAACAGCCGTCGAGTCATACAGCGAACTTTCAGAAACATTCGGCAGCGGCCTTCGCGACAGGGCTATGATACTCGAGGTCCTCAACCTGCTGAACATGAAGACCAAAGCAGCCCCCCTGGCCAGGGATATTGCTGCAGAACTATGCAGCTCGGGCTGGTTAAGCACCCAGACCAGCGCTTATTGCCTGATTGCACTCAGCGGCTTCTACACCCAGTCGGGAGGCAGCGGCCTTAACGCTTCCTTCAGTTTTGACCAGGGTGAAAATGGGGTTGTCAAAACCGACCGTTCGCTGTCGGTCAGCAGCATTGATCCTAAACCGGGGCGGAAACAAACCCTGAAGGTGGTCAATAATGGGAAGAATCTGCTTTACGCAAGATTGCTCCTTCGTGGAATACCGGCCAACGGGGATTCGTCATCCGCAAGCAACAACCTTAAAGTTTCGGTATCATATTGGGGCCTTAAGAAGGAGCCCATAGCCGTGAACAGAATTGCCCAGGGTGAAAGCTTCATTGCAGAAGTCAGAGTCACCAATCCCGGTCTGAGGGGTGCTTACAGGAATATGGCACTGAACCAGGTGTTTCCTTCAGGCTGGGAGATTATGAACGCAAGGATGAGTGAGATGGCCCAGTCCCTTACAAAGACTTCCGGTTTTACTTACCAGGATGTGCGTGACGACAGGGTCCTGACGTATTTCGACCTGGCTGCGGGGGAAAGCAAGGTGTTCAGAGTCATGCTGATAGCAGCCTACCAGGGCAGGTTCTACCTCCCTCCTGTTCAGTGTGAAGCGATGTATGACCATTCGATCAATGCCCGGGCCGCCGGCTGCTGGGTAAGCGTGGGGAATTGAAATGGCTGAGCGGCGGAAGTTGCGTCTGAATCTCAACCGGCGCTGGTGCTATTGGTTTGCTGCAGTATTGCTGGTTTATATCACGCTGCTGATAGCCTGGCCCCGGCATTTGTTTCGCGACCCGTCATCAACCGTCGTATATGACAATGAAATGAGGCTCCTCGGGGCCAGGATCTCTCCCGACCAGCAATGGAGGTTCCCCGAGAGCTCAGGTGTTCCTTTGAAGTTCAGGAAAGCCATCATCTGTTACGAGGACCAGTGGTTCCGTTTCCATCCGGGATTCAACCCCGTGGCAATGATCAGGGCGGTTGCTCTCAATATAAGGCATCATAAGATCGTGAGCGGGGGAAGCACCATCAGCATGCAGGTGATCCGCCTGGCGAGGAAAAACAGGGAGAGAACCTATATTGAAAAGGCTATTGAGGTGAGCCTTGCTTTGTTAATGGAACTTACATCTTCAAAACAGGAGATTCTCAGGCTTTATGCTTCCCATGCTCCTTTCGGAGGCAATGTGATAGGAATTGAAGCGGCAGCGTGGAGGTATTTCGGTATTAATGCCGACCAGCTTTCCTGGGCCCAGGCAGCAACCCTGGCCGTGCTGCCAAACAGTCCGGGCCTTATCTATCCGGGAAGGAATCCCCGCGACCTGCTGGCCAAACGTAACCGCCTTCTAGATCGTTTGTGGTACCAGGGGAAGATAGACCTTGCCACCTGCGAACTCGCGAAGTGTGAACCTTTGCCGGGTAAACCTTTCCCCTTGCCCCGGCTTGCCCCACACCTTCTCGACCGCATTGCAAAGGAAGGTTACAGGGGTGAAAGGGTGCAAACTACCATTAACGGGATGCTCCAGGAAAGGGTGAACAACATCCTTGAGCTTCACGGGATACAACTTGCAGCCAACGAGATCCATAATGCTGCAGCCATTGTTCTCGAAGTGAAGACAGGGAGAGTACTGGCATATATAGGAAACCTAAGGCGGAGCGGAAAGACCGATCACGGCAATGATGTGGATGTGATCATTTCCCCGCGAAGTACCGGCAGCATTATGAAACCCTTTCTTTACGCTGCAATGCTTAACGATGCGCTCATCCTTCCCAATACCCTGGTTCCGGATATACCTGTTCAGATTGGCGGTTTCATTCCCGAAAATTATAACCTCACTTACGACGGGGCCGTACCTGCGAAACGGGCTCTGTCAAGGTCCCTGAACATACCTGCTGTAAAGATGCTTCAGACTTTCGGGTATACCCCGTTTTACAACCTCCTGAAAAATATCGGGATGAGCACCCTCACCAAACCATCCGATCATTACGGGCTGGCGATCATCCTGGGAGGGGCTGAAGCGAAACTGTGGGACCTTACCGGGATGTATGCTTCAATGGCTCGCAGCCTGGAGCATTATACCCGTGGGCACCAGGGTTACAGCAAGGCTGACTACCATCCCCCGGTTTTTATTGCCGGGGAGGATCAGCCTGAACCTGTTTATGAAGGAGGTTCAGCCTGGCTTGATGCTGCTTCAATATGGCTCACTTTCGAGGCCATGGTCGAAGTAGCCCGGCCTGACGAAGACGCCCAATGGCAGCAGTTTTCTTCTTCTCATAAAATAGCCTGGAAAACCGGCACCAGCTTCGGGAACCGGGATGCATGGTCGATAGGGGTGACACCTGAATATGTGGTAGGCGTATGGGTGGGAAATGCCACGGGAGAAGGCCGCCCGGGGCTCACCGGCGTGGGGGTTGCAGCACCCATACTTTTTGATATCTTTAAAACCCTCCCGCCGACAAGCTGGTTCAGGACACCTGTGGAAGACATGGTAAGGATACCTGTCTGCAGTTACAGCGGGTATCGGGCCGCAGCCATTTGTGAGTTCAAGGACACCGTATGGGTTCAGAAGAGCGGGCTGCACACTGCTGCCTGCCCCTTCCACCAGGTTGTCCACCTTGACAAGACCGGACAATGGCAGGTCAACTCGACATGTGAATCCACAGACAATATGCAGCATGTTGCCTGGTTTGTCCTGCCTCCTGTGCAGGAATGGTACTTCCGAACAAAGAACCCCTTTTACCGCATGCTCCCGCCTTTCCGCAAGGATTGTGCCCAAAGTTCAGGCAGCAGGAACATGGATCTGATCTATCCCAAAGACGGGAGCTCTTTATATGTTCCCGTGGACCTCGACGGGAAAACGGGCAGCACTGTATTCAAAGCCGCACACCATAATCCTGATGCAGTCATTCACTGGCACCTCGATGAACAGTACCTGGGTTCAACTCAACAATCTCACCAGATAGCCCTGTCGCCCGAAAGAGGATTCCACAGGCTTACACTGGTCGACCAGTACGGCGAATCCATCAGCATAGGCTTTGAGATCCTAACCAAAGAAAAAAATTCAAAAGGAGAAATAAATATTCATTAGCCTGGCCCGGCGATATATCATTTCTGCTTCCTGATGATGAAGAAAAGGCAGGAATCGTCCACTTCCCTCACCATCACTTTGATCCCGCGTATCCAGCGGGTAAGTTCCAGGAATTTTTTCGCCTGGATTGCCGAAGAGCAAAATCCGTCTTTGCAAACAATGGATCCGTTCTTTGTCTTCTCACTGTCAATTTCACCAACCAGCCCCGCTTTGGATTGAATTGTAAACCATTTAAGCCGGTGTTCCCAGAACTTCTCAGAATAAGTTGAGAATATTGCTATTCCCCCGGGCTTGGTAACCCTTACCGCCTCTTTGATCAATGCCCTCTGATCAACCTTGAAAGCCGAAAGTCCATTCTGAAGGCATAATACAACATCCATGGTGTTCGCAGCATATACCAGCTTCGCAGCATTCATATGCTGAAGAAAATGATGCTGTACGTTCTTAAGCAACTCTTTCCCCAGGACCAGGCTTGGCATGGAAGTGTCAACACCATGTACAAATTTTGCTTTCTTGGCCAGGTGAGGGACAAGGCGGCCGTAACCGCAACCAAGATCCAGGACTATATCTTTGCGGTTGATCTTCTTCAGTACAAAATCGATCTCAGCCTGCAGATACTGCCTGACACGCGAAGGAGCAATGTCGTAACATTTCTTCAAACGCATGTCCGATAAGGTGGTTTCGTAGTAGCCTGACAAAAGAAAGAAACTTTATCGCTAATTTATTAAATCCCGGTTTACAAATAAAAAAATTGTTAAGATTTTTTTTCAGGCAACCTTTATCATTTTTTTAAGGTCTTTAATAAAATATTTATCGGCTTTAAGGATTTTTAATTATTTGTTTACCTTTACTGTTAGGTTTTGAACCGGGAAACTGATGCCGGTTCAAAATATTTAAGTAACACGCGGGCCCGGCTGAAAGGGCATCACCGGCCAACCTAATAATAACCGGTGATAATAATCTGAACTTGTGGGATATGAGAAATCCCCTTAACCCGTCAATTTTTGCCGGGAGTACTAGAAACAGATACTTCTTGTTTCTCCCGCTTCTGGGAATTTTATTTTTACTTTTCCCGTTTTCAGCCTTTCCACAGCAGCATAAGGATGTGCCTTTTTACCTCGGACACCAGATCCCGCCGGGCAATATACCCCAGAACAGCAGTTCTTCAGGCCACACAGTACCCATGTACGACCCTCTTACCGGAAACCTGAATACAACCTGCCCCAATTCAAACTTCGAAACAGGAACATGGGCAAACTGGACAGGATGTTACGGTCGGTATGCAACACCTTGTTCACATGTTGGTTTGCTTACCACCGGTGCGCATCCACTGCATAAGATCATCACTGGCCCAGGCTGGCTGGATCATCAGACCTGCGACAGCATGGTCAATGTTTTCCCGGGAGAAAATTTTGTTGCGAGAGTCGGAGATACTATGTATACCGGGGCAATAGACAAGGAGGCAGAATTAAAATATGCAGTGACAGTGAGCTCCAGCAATTACCTTTTTATTTACCGTTATGCCGTGGTTTTACAGACAGGAGGCCACACTCCTCCTTCAAGTTATCAACCCGATTTCAGAATCCAGATAGTAAATGCGTCCGGCACGGTATTAGACTCAACTTGCGGGTATTATTACATTACTGCTCAATTAAACGGACCCGCAATACCTCCATGGCACAGGTGTATAAACTCAACAGGAAATGTTTATTGGAAAAACTGGACTACCGTCGGTATGGATCTGGCACCCTATTTGGGACAGACCGTTTATATAGTTTTCAAGGTTCGTGGCTGTTCGTATAATACCCACTTTGGCTATGCTTACGTTTCAACCTATTGCAGTTCCCTTATCATACAAACCGCACTATGCCAGGGGGATTCCACTGCAACCCTCACAGCTCCACCGGGTTTTAGTCACTATCTCTGGAGTTCAGGAGACACATTGGAACAGATAACTGTCCCCCACCCTACGACCGGGTCACAATACTGGGTTAAACTAACAGCTTATAACGGATGTACTGATACTATATGGAACACCCTGACTTATACCATCGTCACTGCAAATTATACTTTCACTCCAAGCTGCCCTGGAGTTCCTACGCAATTCAATGATAATTCAACTGTAAACCAGAACCAGATTGTTAGCTGGACCTGGGACTGGGGAGACGGCTCAGGGGTGACCACTACAGCCAGCCCGAACCTTACCCATACCTTCCTTAATCCGGGAACTTTCAATGTTAAAATGATCGCTCATTCCACCGAAGGTTGTAAAGACAGTATTACCAAACCGGTGACGATTGACTCCCTTGCCATTGTCACCAATAACCCTATGATTAAAACGATATGCAGCGGGGACCATATTAACACTACCTTTACTTCCAATGTTTCCACGGTAGGGTTTACCTGGATTGCAACCCCGCAGCACCCACCGACAACTTCAGGCTATCACTCCAATGCAGTACTGAAAACCTATCTGAACGACACATTATTTAATGTCGGGCTCATCCCCGATACGGTCCGCTACGTCCTGTCACCTCATAACAATACCTGCATTGGCAGGGATACCACTTATAAGGTGGTTGTGCTTCCGAAACCCAGCCTTTCAAATACTGTCCTCAGCCAGTCGGTCTGCTCAGGCAGCCCGAGTACTGCTGTCACCCTGGTTCCTTTACCCGGCCCTCCTGCGGTGGTCACCTTTAACTGGACCGCATCTCCTTCAAGCCCCTTGCTTACGGGATATATTTCCTCGGCCACAGGATCTCTGAGCATCCCGGTACAGACCATCATCAACACCACCGGGATTCCCCAGTATGTGGACTACAGCATCACTGCTTACCTGCAGGCAACTTCTGCCTGCCCTGGCGATACCAAGGTCTACAGAATCAATGTGAACCCCCTGCCCACTCCCTTTATTTCAGGACTGGCTTCTGTTTGCGCAGGTACCAGCGGAGTAATATACAGCACTCCCAATGCGACAGGGCATGATTACATCTGGACTGTAACCGGGTCGTTAAGTTTTACGGGGAACCATACCAATTCAATAACAGTCAACTGGGGGGCTGGTCCAACCGGCACGGTCCGTGTTCAAGAGATAGACCTGACGCAACCAACTAACTGCAGCACGACCACTCCGGTTTATAACGTGGCATTGAATGCATATCCGACGCCTGTCATCAGTGGCAATCATACTCCCTGCGGATTAAGCGTTCAGTCATATACCCTTGGCAGCCCTCAGAACGGACACTCCTATGTATGGACAGTGAGCGGGGGAGCCCCTGCAAGCGGGACCAGCTCAGGCATTTCAGTTACCTGGGGTAATACAAATCCCATCAGTATTACAGCAAGCGAAACCATCGACTACGGAGGAGGAGTGAGCTGTTCAGCTACTGCACCTGCATTCAGCCTTAATTTAATTACCTTCCCACTTCCGGCAGGGACCATCAGCGGGACGAACCCGGTATGCAATACCTGGACCAGAACATATACTGTCCCTCCTATCGGTAATGCCGATAGTTATACCTGGGCTTACCTCCCGGCAACAGGGGTAACCATAACCAATAACGGTGCAAGCGCCGACCTTGCTTTTGACCTCACCGCTACCAGCGGGACTTTAAGGGTCCATGGAAATAAAACCGGCTGCGGCAGCGGCCCTGATTCTCCTGTTTACCCTGTTACAGTAAACCCCCTTCCTTATATCTCGCTCACATCCTGTAACGACCCCAAGACCACAACCAGTTCCAGGCAGTTCTATCTCAAGGGAGGAGTTCCGCTCGGAGGACAGTATTACCTTGACGGAACCCTGGTTCCCGGGGGGCTCATTACACCGGGTTCGCTTTCAACCACAACCCACCAGATCACTTACAGGTATACCGACATGCATACCTGCACCAGCACCTCATCTTCAGTTACACTGACTGTTTTATCGGGTAGCGTACTTTCAATTTGCCCTTACAATTTTACAGATCCCCGGGATAACTCGGTTTACTATGCCCATACCATGGGCGGCCGCTGCTGGATGCTCAGTAACCTGAATTACGGCACCCAGCTGAATCCTCAAAGCAAGCCCCAAAGCGACAACTGCACTGTTGAGAAATATTGCAGCTTTGCAGATGCCAATTGCACGGTGTACGGTGGATTATATCAATGGGATGAACTGATGCAGTACCGGGTACCTTCAGCCGGAGAGTACCTCCAGGGCCTCTGCCCCCCCGAATGGCATGTGCCTACCTCTTCTGAATGGCAGATGCTGATCGACGGGCAAACCAATCCGGGGAATGGTATCGCAGGCGGGGACCTTAAAGACCCGAATCCAGCCTTTGGTTTCAAAGGATTGCTCATGGGGATCTTCTACCAGAACGATACCTGGGACTTTACCAGTGGCAATCTTACCGCAACTATGTTCTGGACCTCCACTACGGTTGGCAGCACCAGGGCCCTTATCCGTGGGCTGAACTCCTACGTTGAAAGCGTGTCGGCTTATAATTCACTGCATTCCAATGCTTTTCCTGTGCGTTGTGTAAAAGACTTCTAACTTCTCAGGCAGGATGTTTTATATTTTTTATTATCTTCGCTTTAAATAGAATCCAGGTGAAGACCCTCAGCACCATTATCCTTGCTTTTTGCCTCATTGCCTCCATTTCGCCTTCCCGGGCCCAGGGCGGTATGAGGGATAGGGAAGGAAACAATTATAAAACCTTTGTCATTGCAAATAAAGTCTGGATGGCCGAGAACCTGAATGTTTCGCATTACAGGAACGGCGATGCCATTCCTGAAGCAAAATCTCATGCAGAATGGGACCGCTACTGCGAAAGCAAAACAGGCTGCTGGTCCTATTATAATTTTAGTGCAGCAAACGGACACAAATACGGCAGGTTGTATAACTGGTATGCAGTGGATGATAAAAGAGGCCTGGCGCCTTCAGGCTGGCACATCCCAAAAGATGTTGAATGGCTTGTATTCACTAATATCCCCAACCTGGGATTGCGTCCGGGCCTGGGTATGAAAAACACCTGGGGTTGGGATAAAGGGGATAACAACTGCTCAGGGTCCAATGACACCGGGTTCAGCGGTCTCCCCGGCGGCATACTGGTTAACGGTAAATTCGAAAGCCTCGGGCTCATCGGCCAATGGTGGTGCGCCACCGAAACCGAGGTCAGTTTTGCAAGGACAAGAAGCCTTTGGGCCGACAGTGATGACCTCTGGCTTATGAACACACTGAAACAGTGCGGCAGTTCGGTCAGATGCGTTAAAAACTGATTCGCTACAGGGTATTTTCCCAAAATAGATTAACAATCAGGTCTGGATTTCAGTGCAGTTCCGAGATCATTTTCTTTGAAGGCCGGTAACGCCTCCAGAACCTGAAACGGGTCAGTGATGTATAATAGAACAGCTCCCTTACCAGGGGGATCTTCAGAAGATAATGATACACGCGATAGGTCACGATCAGGCCGGCGAAAGTTACGCCCCACCTGGCAAAAGTGAAGGGAATCTTAAGCCATCCTTTATCCGCGGGTAAAGTTACCAGGGACGAAACCCACCTCCAAAACAGCACCAGGATCACCAGGTTGATCAGGAACATTGCGGCTGTAATATACCCATGAGCCGTCTCTATCGCCCTTTTCGGGCAGTTGTTCATACAGCGCATGCAGCTTTCACAGCGGTATGACCAGAACGGGCGCTTGTCGACAATAACAATTGCTTTTACAGGGCAGTTTTCCACGCAAATGTCGCAGCGGTCGCAGTCAAGGGTAGCATAAAAGGTCTTTGCCAGCATAAACCTGCCCATAAAGAAATAGGCTATTGCAACAGGGCTGAAAAGGATATCCTGGATGATGTCGCGAAAAGCTGTATAAACCCGCTTCCCGTCAAGTATCCTGGATGCAAAAGCAACTGTGATCCTCTTGCAATGGCCATAAATGGATTCGACTACTTTCTCCTTTACCCCCGGATGAAAAGAGATCCAGTTCGAAGGCAGGTCAATGGACCTTAAACCCACGATGTGGTATCCCTTGCATAAGAGAATGATGGCCGAAAGCCAAAGGGCAAGACCGCTCAGCCCGGGTACAAACCATTTTGACAGTTTCAATCCGGCCCTGGTATTCATAAGAAAAAAACGGTTCCCGTTCGACCTTGGGAACCTGAAAAGAAAATACATACTTACCGGCGGGTAATTGAAGCCATGCGTGGGAGAGACAAAACCTATCATTGTGCCTGCCGGGGGCCTGGGAATATGCTTCCTGTCAATCATGGCGATGTCGATCACTTCGGTCGGGATCTTGCGCTCAACAGCCACCCCCGAAATCCATTTGGCAACATTACGGGCATTGCCGGTGCCCGAAAAATAATAAATGACAAGCTGCTTAACTTCCGAAGGCATCTGAACTCAATTTTACCATGACAAATTTAAATTAAGCCATCAACAAAATGAAAAATTTAATTTATGAAAAGCCTGAATTGAGATACTTATGCGTAAATTTGACAAGATTCTTCCGTTTTCAAAGGATCAAAAATAATGCCATGAAAAAGGATAACCTTCTCCTGATCATTTTTATTATCACTGCCATTCTTTCCTGTAATAAAAAGGATACAACGTATACTTCATCCCCCGAAGCCGCATCATCCCAGTACTATGTCCTGGACATCAGTCCGAAGATCCCCAGGCCGGGGTTTACCATCCTGCCCCTTGCCGCTTTCCAGCAGACCACCGAATATACCTGCGGACCGGCAGCAGTTGTCACCCTTTTGAATTACTATGGACGAAAGGGCGATGAGATGACCATCGCCTCTGAAATGGGTACAAGCACGACCAAAGGCACCACACTTCCCCAGATGGCCGGCTGGTTAAAGGCAAATGGTTTCAATATAAGCTCAGGCGAAGGAGGAAGCCTCGACCTGATCCGCCAGAACCTTGCAAAAAACATACCCACACTGATCGAATGGAGCGACTGGGGAGGGCATTGGGTGCTGGCTATCGGCTATGATACCAGGAATACTGTTAATCTCA
The DNA here is from genome assembly GCA_903824935.1 of uncultured Bacteroidales bacterium. GTDB lineage: Bacteria > Bacteroidota > Bacteroidia > Bacteroidales > FEN-979 > CAIRDP01. Next base: position 25,413 of record CAIJYT010000078.1, read on the forward strand.
TGGATGATGTTATTATTTTCGCCGATCCATACGACCGACATGATGATTATAGAGACGGGGTTGACTGGTTCAATGCTCAGCGCTTTTATTATATGTGGTATGATGCTTTGCTGTTTGGGAAAGTGATGAGACGGATCTATATTACCGCCACACCCCTGACACTTTAATTCCGTTTATGACTTTCAATGTATTTATGATATAAGTAACCCAGTTTGCCGAAAATGGAAAACAGAGTAGGCATTTACTAAAATCTTAAAAAAATGATTACATTTTCGTTTATACTCACTGCGGCACTTATTGTGTTAGCAGTAATTTTTCTGCTTATCCTTGTTTTCAGTTCCATAATGATAGTAGGAGGCCGGGAAATCAAGGTTCTTGAAAGAAGATGGTTCGGCAAACAGATGCCGAAGGACCGTGTATTCGCAATGAGTAATGAAATAGGAATTCAGGCACGTACCAAAGGCCCGGGACTATATTTCCTTATCCCTTTTATTTATACCCGGAAGCACCAGGATTTCACGATTATCGGGAAAGACGAGGTTGGTCTTCTGATCTCGCTGGACGGGAATCCGGTACCTTCGGGTAAGATCTTTGCAAAACCTGTTGAATGCAACCTGTACCAGGATGGCGAAGCTTTCCTGAGCAATGCGGGTGAAAAAGGGCCACAGATCCCTATACTTCCCCCGGGGATATACAGGATCAATTCCTTCCTGTTCAATATCAGCAAGGAACCTGTAACAGTTATAGGCGAGAACCAGGTAGGTATTGTCGAATCCATTGACGGAGCGCCCATCCCGGCCGGAAGAATTTTCGGGAAGGTGGTGGACTGTGATCTGTTCCAGGATGGGGCTGCATTCCTGAGGAACGGGGGTGAAAAAGGGCCCCAGATCAAGACCCTGCCCCCGGGAAATTACCGTATCAATACACGGCTCTTCAAGGTGACAGCCGTGCCGGTTACAGTTGTGGAAAAAGGCCAGGTGGGCGTAGTAACCTCCCAGGACGGGAAACAGATCAGCGGGGGAAGGTTGCTTTCAAAAGCAGTAACTGATCACAGCAATTTCGAGGATGGTGAAGCATTCCTTAACAGAGGAGGTGAGAAGGGCCCCCAGACCTCCATTCTTTTCCCCGGCAAATACCGTGTGAACCCGGCTTTGTTCAAGGTCGAGATCAGGGATACCATAGTTATCCCTGATAAGAAGATCGGTATCGTGGTGGCCCGCGACGGGCAGCCCCTGCCCGATACCGAATACGTAGCAAAACCGGTTGAAGGGCACAATAATTTCCAGGACGTCACTAAATTTCTTGAAAGCGGCGGTCAGCGAGGCCCACAGTTTGACGTGCTGAAACCCGGGACCTATTATATCAACCCTCTTATGTTCAGCGTGGAACTGGATGATGTTGCAGTAGTGGAACGAGGACAGGTTGCTGTGGTTGTGTCCAACGTGGGAGCAGAACCTCCCCAGGTCAGACAGATCACCGATCAGATAGCCAAAGATGAAAAAGAACTGAGCGATGTCACAACTGATGATACGAAACCTATAGACAAAAGGGTTGATGTGGGACTGGAACGATATGTAGTGCCCAAGGGGTTCCGCGGGATACAGCAGGAAGTCGCCGGCCCCGGTATTTATTACCTGAACCGCCGTGCTTATATCGCCTATATCGTTGATACGACCAACATCACCATCGACTGGGACGACTCCAAGGAAACACGTTTCGATCCACTGAGAGTGGTCTCCCACGACGGTTTCTCAATTAATGTTTCGGTGAAAGTCGTAATACGTGTACGTCCCGACCAGGCTCCGTACATGGTGGCCAAGATAGGATCAATCCAGAACCTCGTCGACCACGTTATACATCCCATGATAGATTCCAGCTTCCGCAACCAGGCTTCAGCCACTTCAGCCATGAACTTCATGCAAAACCGTCACGAGGAGCAACAGAAAGCCGAAGACCGCGCCAGGGGCGAACTTGAAAAGTACCACGTAGAGCTGGTGAGCGTGCTTATCTGCCAGATCCAGTTGCCGGAGGACCTGATGAAAACCCAGACCGAAAGGATAATAGCACAACAGCAGCAGGCTATGTACGCCGAACAGCAGAAAGCACAGCAGTCGCGTATTTCTATGGAAAAGACCACCGCCGAAGCCAATAAGCAGCCCGACCTGGTAACCTCCGAGATTGATGTGAAAGTAGCCGACAACCTGAAGAAAAAGGCCATCCTCCTGGCCGAGGGTGAAGGCGAATCCATAAGGCTGAAACGCGAAGGGGAGGCAAAAGGTATAGAAGCTGTAGGAAGGGCCGAAGGTGTCGCCATCGAAGCAAAAGGTTCTGCAACAGCCGAAGCCTATGAAAAACAAAAACAGGCAATCGGGGAACAGGGTGTTATCGCTGTACAGGTAGCCGAGAAAATCGCAGCCGGGAACATGAAAATCGTACCCGATACCCTCGTCACCAGCGGAGATGATAACGGGGGACTGGGCCAGCTGATAGCCGGGTTCCTGAGCAAAAAGATTACCGGAAGCAAGCCGCAGTAACGGCTTGTTACTGGTTTTAAATCTCGACCTGTAGCCCGATACCGGCTGCGAAGGCCTTTTCATACACCAGTTTGGCGGTTGCAGCATCCTGTATCGCCAGCCCGTTGGACTTGAAGAGGGTGATCTCGCTGTTGTCCAGCCTGCCCGGCTTTCTGCCTGTTACGATCTCGCCGAGTTCGGCATAAAAATGCTCCTTTTGGATCTCACCTGCATTTAACGGGATCATGATGTCGCCGGCTTCCTTGAAGCAGGCTTCCATCGAATCGCCGACGAACTTCGAACGTTTCACGATGGCCGAATCCAGTTCCCTGGCATTCGGAGTATGGCTGCCGATACCATTGATATGTGTGCCTTCCCTGACTTTATTCCCGTCGAACAAAGGAGTTGGTGAGGAGGTCGCCGTCACAAGGATATCAGCCTTCATGAGTTCATCAGGTGAAGCCGCGGCAATAATTTCAAGATTCAGTTTAGGCCCCATTTCTCCGATAAATTTTTTCATTGCCTCTTCCGAAAGATCATAAACCAGGGCTTTTGAAAGACTCCTTGCTTCGGCCATGGCCCAAAGCTGCATCTTTGCCTGTACTCCGGCGCCAAAGAAACCTGCTACCTGGCCCGTATCTTTCCTGGCAAGATGCCGGGTTGCCACACCGCTGGCAGCGCCTGTGCGGACGGCAGTGAGATATCCGCCGTCCATAATACACATGACATCACCCGTCCCCGGATCCTGCAAAAGGACTTTCCCGATCGTGGTGGGGAGATTATACTTTGCGGGGTTATTCTTATACACAGTGACGACCTTACAGGCCAGCGCTCCCATCTGTTTCAGGTAGGCGGGCATATACAGGGAAATGCCGTCGGGAGGCGCAATGGCAGTTCGTAACGGAAGTACGGCTGTGCCTGCAGCAAGTTCGCCAAAGGCCTGTTCAACAACGGCCATACAGTCTTTCATGTTCAATACCGAAGCAACTTCGCTTCTGCTCAGGATCAGTGTCATGGGATTTACGGTTTTAAGTTTTGTTTCGAATGCTGGAAAGCTTGATATACCTCGCTCTGTCAATATCAAATGTTAGTTGAAAAAGATAAGGATTCGCAGCATAGTTCCGGATTTTAGGATACGCTTGTTTGTCAAGTTTACCATCCTTATAAACTTCAAGCATCAGTTCTGTGGCTTCAATCGCATTTTTTTTACATTCTGAGATTGTTTCACATTGAGTATATACCGTTTTCCAGTCAAGACAAAATACAGAGAATCCTCCTTCTTTCTCTGGTGCTATTTTATATGTTAATGACAGAAGTTTCATTTTATTCTGATTTTAATTCGGCGATTTCGACAAGTTTTTTAGTGTGTTCAAAAACACCTTTCTTCCATGAATAAGCAGGTTTTTTTGTACTCATTGCAAAGTTATTAAATCGACAATGAAAACTGTCTATTTATAACTTAATCCATCAAATAGTTAAAAGTGATATTACAAGAGGAATTATAAGTGATATTGGGAATCATGGGACAATCAAACTGGTGAAGGACCAGTCTTCAAACAAAATGATCTTCCACCGAAAAAGTGATCAATAAAAAACCCCCCGTTTTCAGAAAGCGGAGGGTTTTTAAATATCAAAATTGAGTTTTAGCGGGTGCAGATCAGCGTGCCGTCGGATTTCAGGCGGACACTGATTCGAACCCTGGCAAGATGCAGGTATACCACATATTGCAGGCTGCCGTCGGCCATGGTGTACTTTTCTGCTTTATCACAGAGTTCGTAGGTTGAATAATTTGCGGTGATGTAATCTTTCACTGCCTGGGGTGTGTCGGTATAGTTTATACGCGAGGCCTGTAAAAGAAAGGCGCCGGTACCGCTGAAGATAAGCTTTACGGGTTCCAATCCGCTTTGGCCGATCATGACTTCGGTAACCAGTCCTTCAACACAGAGGGAATCATATTCGGCATGCATGATGGTGTCGCCGGGGAAGTTTGTTGAAATATAGTCTTTGATAACCGATGAAAGTGAATCGATGGGTATGCCGTGTGGACCTCCGTGATGCCCGCCACCGTGATGGCCTCCGCCATGATGTCCGCCACCACAACCTGTGGAATCATGATAGATGGTGTCGCCGGGGTGGCCGCCGTCATGATGTCCTTTGCCGTTGCCCATAAAACCGCCATCATTATTGAAGGCAAGTTCTTCCGTGGTATTCAAACCAACAATGAACCTGGCAGTTGAAGCTGCCTGGAGTAAAACATAATCTATTGTTGCATCAGGATAGTTCGATACGACATAGGTAGCCGCATTCGCAGGTAATGAAGTGGCCTGGGTAGTTTGTGAAGTCGTGCTGGTGGTCTGATCTTTCTTGCTGCAGGAACTCATCGTGACCAGGGCTGTGATGAGCATCAGGAACATTGCTTTTCTCATAGTAGATAGAATTTGGTTAAGCCTTTTTTTATCGCATCAAGGCATGGCGTCCGATTCATAATTCATTGTAAGAACAGGAGGTATTGATGCTTCATTCAGAATCTTTTCTTAATAAACACGGAATTTACCAATGGTTGCCTGGGTAATGAGAATATAGGTAAAAATAATGCCAAATGTCCTTGTCATCAGTTAAGTAGGTTGATCCTGCAAAATTATTTCGTTCCTTTGTAACACTTGAACTTCCTATGCGTCATTTTTTAAAACATAATATATTTAGGACATGAAAAAAATTTTCAGCCTGGCTTTCCTGTTAAGCCTGGCCTTTACGGCCATTTCTCAAGTCAATCCTTTATGGATGAGATATACCTCCATTTCCCCCGACGGTCAGACCATCCTGTTCTGTTACAAGGGGGATATCTGGTCGGTGCCTTCAGGCGGCGGGACTGCGGTCCCCCTCACGCTCACCGATTCGTACGAATACTGCCCTGTATGGAGCCATGACGGGAAAACCATAGCCTTTGCATCAGACCGGACCGGCAATTTCGACGTTTTTGTCATGCCTGCCACCGGGGGTGAAGCACGGCGGCTCACGTTCAATTCAAACCGGGAACTTCCCTGCAGCTTTACAGCCAACGACAAGGATGTCATGTTCTCTGCTTACAGGCAGGATGTCTCAACCAATGCCCAGTTCCCCATTTCAATGATGAGTGAACTTTACACTGTGCCGGTGGCCGGGGGCAAGGTCTCGCTTTTGCTTCCCACGCCGGCGCTAAACGCCGCTCCCACATCCACAGGCGATAAAATACTATTTGAAGACATCAAGGGATACGAAAGCGAGTGGCGCAAGCACCATACCTCAGCCGTCGCACGTGACATATGGGTTTACGACTTTAACGCAGCAAAATATACGAAACTGACAAGTTTCAGCGGCGAGGACCGCAACCCCGTTTTTGACGGCAATGATAAGGACTTCTACTACCTGAGCGAACAAAGCGGTTCTTTCAATGTCTATAAGTCTTCTCTTGATAATCCTTCAGTATCAACCGCCATTACTCATTTTTCGAAAAATCCGTTGCGTTTCCTGAGCAGGTCAAAAAACAACACTCTTTGCTTTACATACGACGGGGAGATATATACTCTTACACCCGGGGGTGAGCCAAAAAAGGTGAATGTTAAGGTGAATGCCGATGGCCGCAGTCCGCAGGAACGGATAACTCCGGTGAATGAAGGCTTTACCGAGATGAGGCTTGCGCCCAACGGCAAGGAATTCGTATATGTTTTCAGGGGAGAAGTTTTTGTAAGCAGCGTGGACGGCGGAATCACGAAACGCATAACCAATACTCCATTCCAGGAGCGGAACGTGAGCTTTAGTCCCGACGGCCGTTCGCTGGTCTATGCTGCCGAAGTGAACAACAGCTGGAATGTTTATACCTGCTCCATCGTGCGAAAGGAAGAACCTTATTTCTATGCCTCAACGGTGTTAAAAACGGAACCTCTCGTTGCAACCTCAGCTGAAGAGTTCCAGCCGGAGTATTCGCCCGACGGGAAGGAAGTGGCCTACCTCGAAAACAGGGTTGTGCTTAAGGTGATTAACCTGGCCAGCAAAGATACCCGCACTATCATGCCCTCCACCGTCAACTATTCCTACGCCGACGGTGACCAGTATTACCAGTGGTCGCCCGACAGCAAATGGTTCCTTGTGCAGTTCGCTCATCCCGACAGGATATTCACACCTGAAGTTGGCCTTGTATCGGCCGACGGCAAAGGCGAGATCCATAACCTCACCCTCAGCGGATATGACGATTTCGTCCCAAAATGGTCTGTCAGCGGCAAGATGTTCATCTGGGGCTGCGACCGTGACGGCACCCGCGACCAGGGAGGAAACCTCTCAAGCTCCGACGTTTGGGCTATGTTCATGACAAAGGCAGCCTTTGACAGGTTCAGGCTTTCAAAAGAAGAACTTGCCCTTGTGAAAGAGCAGGAGGAGAAGGCTGAAAAGGATAAAAAGAAAACCGAAGAAAAATCCAAAGCCGGGGCCGATAAGAAAGCCAAGGCCGACACTGCTTCAAAGGATACTTCAAAAGTCGAAGTGAAAATCGACTGGGAGAACCTGACGGAGCGTAAGGCAAAACTCACCATACATACATCCCCTGCCAGCGACTGGCTGCTTTCGAAGGATTGTGAAAAACTTTACTACATCACGAGCTTTGAAAAGGATAATGATCTGTGGATGACTGACCTGCGGACGAAGGAGACCAAGATGTTCGCAAAGATCGGCGCCAAGTCGGTCAACATGCAACTTTCGGGTGACGGGAAATTCCTGCTTTTGATGGCAGACGGCAAACCCATGAAGGTGGATGCCGAAAGCGGCAAGGCCGAACCCCTTAAAGCATCGGGCGAAATGCTGCTAAAACCTGCAGATGAACGGAACTACATCTTCGACCATGCCTGGCGTCAGTTTAAAGAGAAATTCTATGTGGTGGACATGCAGGGCGTTGACTGGGACTATTATTATTCTGTTTATAAGAAATTCCTTCCATTTATAAACAACAATTATGACTTCGCCGAGATGCTCAGCGAAATGCTGGGAGAAATGAACGCATCCCATACCGGCTGCGGCTACCGCGCAGGAAAGCCCAATACGGACCAAACGGCCGATCTCGGGCTTTTCTTCGATTATTCATATAAAGGCCAGGGGCTGAAGATTTCGGAAGTGGTTGAAGACGGTCCGCTTGATAAAGCAGTATCAAAGGTTAAGGCAGGCAACATCATCGAGAAGGTTGACGGACTCATTCTAAACGACACCATGGATTTTTACAGTATCCTGAACCGTAAGACCGGTAAGCTCACCCTGCTTTCGGTGTATGATCCGGCTTCAGGCAGCCGCTGGGAGGAAAGCGTGAAACCTATTAACGGCGGTGAGGCTAATGAGCTCCTTTACAGACGCTGGGTGAAGAACCGCCGTGCCGAAGTTGAACAGCTGTCGGGCGGAAAAATAGGGTATGTGCATGTGCGCTCCATGGACGATGCCAGCATGAGGATCGTCTTCGAGGAAGCCCTCGGGCGTAATTTTGAGAAAAAAGCACTTATCGTGGATACCCGATTCAATGGTGGAGGCAATATCCATGAGCAGCTGAGTGATTTCCTGAGCGGGAAAAAATATATAGATATTATCCCTCATGGGCAGTATATTGGTTCAGAGCCTTACGACAAATGGGTGAAGCCATCCATTGTACTCATAGGAGAAAGCAATTATTCAGATGCACATCTCTTCCCGGTTGCATACAAGCTAAAGAATATAGGAAAAACCCTGGGCATGCCTGTCCCGGGTACAGGGACTTTTGTATGGTGGGAATCCCAGATCGATCCCACCCTTGTCTTTGGAATTCCTATGGGCGGATGGCGTATGCCTGATGGACGCTTTTGTGAAAACAACCAGTTGGAACCCGATATCAGGGTAGCAAATGACCCGGGTATGCTTTCATCAGGCCATGATCAGCAGATCGAAGCTGCAGTGAAGGAGCTTATGAAGTAGGCTTTAATCCGGCCAAGCGGATCTGACTCCTGGTTGCAGAGTTCTTTTTGATTGTGGGTTCCTTTAATTGAATAAATAAAATATGTTATGACCTGAGGTGGTTCTTTAATAAGAAATACTGACCTTTCTTAAAAATCGGAGTAAATGATTTTCCAACCTGGCTCTCTAAAAATTCATTCATCGCCAGATAAGCACCATATAACTGAGGTGTCGAAGTCGGATCTTCTGCAATAATAATTCCGCCATCAGCTAACCTTTCAGCGCATTTATATAAAGCAGAAAGAGTGGGTTCATACATATCAACATCAATGTTTGCAAGCGAAATTTTATCTATTGCCTCCGGTAATTCATCTGAGCAGATATTCCCTTCAATAAGTTCAAAAGGTGCTCCGGCATCTGCCAGGGTATCACTGATATATTTCATTGTCTCCTGCACGCCTAATAATTTATGAGTGCCTTGCCATACAACGTCGAGACTGTTTTTAGCTTCTGCATAATTAAATCCATCAAACGTATCAATCAGCCATGCTTTGCGTGATGCAACCTGGCTTACCCGCGATTGCTCATTTAAGAAGTTAAGCGTGGTCAAAGATGATCCTCCAAGAAAGACTCCGATTTCAACAAAATCACCCTGAACATTTTTAGTCAGTTCAAGAGCTTCACACAAATTTTCATGAACAACCATTACCATGTGAGAAATGCGGTCAGATTTTTCCCATGTTTTTTTAATTGCATTGTAAGCTAATCGGTTTACAAACCGGTATTCGGTTTTTGTTGAATCCTGATGCGGCATGTATTTTCCTCCATGCTCTTTGATTTTTTTCAAAACAGGTAAAGCATCCGTATCACAGGTAAAGAAAATAAAAATAAGAGAATCGGGCATCTCTTCAACAGGGATTTCATCAAGTGAATAGATGATTTTTCCTATATCCGATACATGATCGGGTAAACTGTGGCAATCGGTAAGAATATATTTCTTAAGACCAGGATATCTGATGTTTGCAATTTTTAAATTGATTGGGCTTGAAAACAGTTTTTCCGGTGGAATTCTGACAAACGGATCTTCACCAGGGGCTATCTTTTCAGCCAGCTTTGACTTTTCTTTATTTAACAGATCATCTCGTACCAATGACATTCTTTCATCAAATTGATTTTGCATGGTTTTATTCTTTTATGATTTCAGGATTATTCAATAATTTGCGAACGTATTACGAACAGCTAATTTAACAATTCTTTCGATCAATTCTTTGGACCGATGCGGTCGTACCGATGATAAAATAACCTGTATGCACTTAAGTTGATCCGGTGAAGATATTGTTTAAAAAGGCTTATGATCGCAATGACAGGCATATGAAAAATAGTTGGTGGAAAAAGGTTGTTTATAGAAAAACAATATTATACCTTTATTGCATTACAAACCGAACTGAAACCTATTGTTAGAGGTGCCAAAAGTAATATTGACCCAAAAGGGGAGGATTATCATGGAACTGGTTATTTGCACAGGATATTAACATGACTGCGAAAAAACGGATTTTACTGATAATGCCTGAATGGAGGTTGACCACTTCGCGCTGGAGCCTGAATGACCACCCTTACATTAAAAAAAAAGCTTTTATTCCTCCCATATCGTTGGCAATAATTGCCGCAATTACTCCTGATAACTTTGAAACTGATATTTGGGATGAAAGTGTCCACGGCTTTATTGGTGATGACACCCGGTTCCCTGTGCCCTATGATATTGTTGGTATAGGAGGATATTTTACACATTTTTTTCGGGCTGTGGCCATTGCAAATTTCTTTAAAAAAAGTGGTGTGTTAGTCGTTGTTGGAGGAGCCGGAGTTACAGCTTCCCCAAATGAGTATCGCGATCATTTTGATGTTATGATATTGGGTGAGAGTGAAAATATCTGGCCTGGGTTTCTAAATGATTTTCTGGAGGGGAGTTATAAAAAAACATATAAAGACAAGAATCTGGTCGACATATCACTTTCCCCAAAACCTAAATGGGGAAACCTTAAGGCCTTGATGCTAAACAACTATGCAGTTGGCGCAATTCAAACTACAAGGGGATGTCCTTTCAGATGTGAATTTTGCAATGTGTGGAAGGTTTTCGGAAGAAAGATGCGTACCAAAACCAAACAACAGGTTATAGAAGAGATTGAAGAACTGAGTGATGCCGGGATGAAACATATTGCTTTATGTGAAGATAATTTTTTCGGAAATCCAAAATACACCAAAGACATCTTAAGGGGATTAATTGATTTGAACAAAACTCAGACAGATCCTTTATATTATTATACCGAGATCTCTATCAATATTGCCTCCGATGACGAAGTCCTGAAAATGCTTGCCGATGCCGGGTTTGCCGGTCTTTTTATAGGCGTTGAATCACCCAGCAGAGAAAGCCTTAACGAGTCGAAGAAGGTACAAAACCTGAAAGGTGATCTGATTGAAAATTGTAAAAAAATACAATCGTACGGCTTGCCTGTTGAAGCCTCCATGATTGTTGGATTTGATCATGATGATGAAGGGATTTTTGACATGCAGTTTGAATTCTTACAGAAGGCATGCATTCCCTATCCGCGAATACGTATGCTACAGGCCAGACCAGGAACTGAAACATTCAGGAAGTTGATGCTGCAAAACCGTGTACTTGACACATCGAAACTCCATTCACAAGGATCATATTTTGACATGTACCTGATACCCAATATAATTCCTGCCAAGATGACGCGTATCACCTTATTCGGACAATATGTAAAATTGCTGGAGCGGCTTTATGACTGGGATAATTTCACAGAACGGATGACAGGCTTTATAGATTCAATTGAGTACATCCCGGAAAGGGATCGTAAACAGGAGGTCAGGGGTACTGACCTAACACTGCCGCAGGAGTTAACAAATTTTATTTCCTTACTGGGTGAAAAGGAGAGGCAATGTGTTGTGAGGATATTGAATCATACGGCTAAAAAAGCGCCTCATCAATTATATAATGTTGTTTCGATAATTGTAAGACAGCAATTAGAGGCTCAAAATCTGGAGATTACACGGAAATCCCTTACGAATCAAATAGAATTCGAGCGAAATCTCGATCTTAGTAAATTTATTCTCAAGGATTCAACTGCCAATGGCACCGTTTAAAACTGAATGTATGGATGTAACCTCAGTTGGAAGAAAAAGAATTTTGCTTGTTATGCCAGACTGGAGGTCGGCTACTTCTAAATGGACTCCAAACGATCATCCATACCTGAATAAAAAAGCTTTAATGCCCCCGTTGTCCTTAGCCACCATTGCTGCCCTGACCCCTGAGGATTTCGAAATTGATATCTGGGACGAAAGTGTTCATGGCTTTATAAATGATGACACCCGGTTTCCGGTATCCTATGATATTGTTGGCATTGGAGGATATTACTCGCACATCTTCCGCGTACTAACCCTTGCAGGAATCTTTAAACGCAGAGGTGATTTCCTGGTTGCAGGCGGAGCTGGTGTTACAGCGTCACCTAAAGAATACCGTGAGTATTTTGATGTACTGATATTGGGAGAAAGTGAATATATCTGGCCTCAGTTTTTACATGATTTTCTTGATGGAAATTATAAAAAAACATATAAGGAGATCAATCCTGTAAATATGGCACATTCCCCCAAGCCCAAATGGGGAAATATTAAGGCTTTGATGGCAGGCAACTATACCGTTGGCGCGGTTCAAACTACAAGGGGGTGCCCTTTCAGATGCGACTTTTGCAATGAATGGAGAATCTTTGGAAGAAAGGTGCGTACAAAAAGCACACAACAGGTTATTGAGGAAATTGAAGAGCTTAGTAATGCCGGGTTGAAACAAATCGTTTTTGGGGTTGATAATTTTTACGGGAATCACAAATATGCCAGAGAAATCCTGACTGCAATAATTGAATTTAATAAAACGCAGTCAGAGCCTTTGCATTTCATTACTCAGATATCCGTTACCATCTCTTCCGACGATGAATTCCTGAAAATGATGGCCGATGCTGGATTTAACGGTCTGTTCATTGGCATTGAATCTCCCAAAGCAGCAAGCCTTATCGAGTCGAAAAAGTTACAAAACTTAAAAGGTGATCTGTTAGAAAATTGTAAAAAAATACTTTCTTATGGTTTGCCTGTTGAAGCCTCCATGATTGTGGGATTTGATGAGGATGATGAAAGTATTTTTGATGCGCAGTTTGATTTTATACAAAAATCATGCATTCCATACCCGCGCATCCGTTTGCTGCAGGCTAAACCTTGTACTGACCTTTTTGACAAGCTGATCCTTGAAAGGCGGGTACTCGACACATCGAAACTTCATTTGGCAGAAAACTATTTTGACACTTACCTGATTTCCAATATCATTCCGGCTTCGATGACCCGTATAAGCTTATTTGAAAATTATTTAAAATTATTGGACCGGGTATTTGACATGGATAATTTCACGGAACGGATGATGGGCTTTATAGACCTTATCAACTACTGTCCGGAACGAGAAAAAAAAGAAGATGTCCGGATAATAGGTGGAAAATTACCTGCAGAGTTAAATAATTTCATCCGTAAAATTGATCCGAAAGAGCAAGATTGTGTTGAAAAGATATTGAATCATGCTGCAAGCAAGGTCCCACACCAGTTGAATAATATCGTTGGCTTAATTGTAAGGCAGCAATTTGAAGCTCAGCAGGTGGAAGAAACAAAAAAGACTATTTTATCTCAAATTGAATTTGAGCGAAATCTTGATTTGAGTCAATGCATTCTTGAAGTTTCTGAGGGAATTGACGATTTATGATAATGTTTGAATGAGTTTGCAAAATTTATTTACACCCTCAAACTAATCTTGTCTTTTAAGTCAAACAGCTCATTGGTGCGATGAGCAACCGGCTCATCAATTCATCAAGATCTTTTTCTGACGGGAAGGCTACAGACAATACCCCGCCCGGGATAGCAACAGAAAGAGCCGTGAACATCCTTAGGTGTTTAAACCGGCACCGGCGGATCAGGCGAGGCTCTTCAGAAACAGTCTCTATATGATCTGTTTCATACCATTCATGCGGAACCCTGAATCCCAGCCTTATTGCCTTTCCCGCGGCTTCTTTCGCAGTCCAGAGGACGTGAAACAACTCAAGCTCATCCTTTTCTTTTCTGCACATCTCCTTCTCCCAATCGCTGAGTACTATGGGTATGATTGTGCGGTTTTTCTCCGTGATGCTTTCCACATCAACTCCCATCATGAAGGTCAAAGGAAAACACAATCCGGCATTCAGAAAATTACCATGAGCTATTGAGACTCCATACGGCTGCTGAAGGTTGCTGATATGGGGTTCGCCCAGGCTGCCAGTTGTGATGTGTATTTCAGCAGAAGGAATATCAGGGAATACTTTTTCAATGGCCATTTTTCCTGCTATCCTTCCGTGAAAGAATGATCTTCTGCGGATATCCGATCCAAAAGCACCCGCGGTTTTTATCTCTTCAGGGTGTAGCATCTGACGAACTTTTTCCCTGAGTTCTTCGTCGTTGAATGTTGGAAACATTACGAGGCCGGCTGATATCATAATCCCGTATCCCCCCATTTCATCAATGCACGCACCAGTTCCTTCACAAAGGGGCGGGCAATGACCGAAACATGATTCCCGGGAATATTAACAACCGACAGATCATGCTGGATCCATAGCCCCCAATCCAGATCTGAAGACCTTTCCGGAACCATGGCCTGCCCGTCAAACGGAGGCAATGCATCCTGGGCCCTGATCAGCAGGGTTTTCCCTTCAAAAGAGCCCGGCCGGCAGGCCGCCGTGATCTCATTATGATAGATCATCAGATCGAGATATCCGTGAAAATCGCTGATCTTCATGTCGGGCGGTACAAGGTTGGCCCATATAAACGCTTTAAGAAATACCTCTGACTGGGCTACCGGTTCTTTCCCTCTCAGATCTGCGGCGCTTATCCCAAGCGGGCGGCCCACCAGATAGGCTACCTTGCCTGCAAAAGCAAGCATCCGGTCAATAGGATCGATGGTAATGGCTGTATATTCAGGTTCCGCTTTAACCGGTGCCATCTGATCAATGATCATCAGCCGGGGGTTTACTCCCGAGGATTCCCCGACCTGTCTTGCCATCTCAAATGCAATGAGCGCTCCCATAGACCATCCTGCAAATACTACATCATCGATGCAGGTTGGCAGATTGATCTCTTCAAGATAAAAACGGGCCATATCGCTTACGCTGTCAACTTTTTTACCCGACAGTCCCGACGCCTGCAATCCGTAAATCGAATAATCCATTCCCAGCTCCCGGGCCAGCTCATAGTAACAGAGCACATTGCCGCCGGCCGGATGAACCAGGTACAACTGCTTTTTCCCGTTACCCGGCCTGATCGGGACCAGGGAGGAGGGCTTCTGCTTTAAGCCTGATTCCCTGAGAAGCTCAGCCAAAGCCATCACGCTCCCCCTTTCGAACAAGGTAGCCAGTGGAAGATGAACATGAAACTCCTTCTCGATTGAAGCAAAAAGCTGTATTGCAAGAAGGGAATGACCGCCCAGATCGAAAAACCCATCGCCTATACCCAACTCCTGAAGCTTCAGTACTTCTCTGAAAATATTGACCAGCCTGAGCTCGGTAAGATCACGGGGCGGTGCCAATGAACGGGAAGTTTCATCCCGGGTCCCGGTCATCCGCCTTAATTCCTTAAAATCGGTTTTTCCGTTGGATGTGAGTGGAAAAAGCTCAATCACATAAAAAACCGAGGGGATCATATATGATGGTAAACGATGTGAAAGCCATTGCCTGAGTTCGTTCTCATCATAAACAAAGCCCTGTTTCAGACTGATGGCCGCCTGCACTGAACTCACCGAAGAAACGTGTTCAGGAACGAGTACCACAGCCTGTTCAACCGCTATAAATTCATTCAGTACATTCTCAATCTCACGGGTTTCTACCCGGTAGCCCCTGATCTTGATCTGATGATCGCTGCGGCCAAGGAAGACAACTGATCCGTCATCCTGCATCCTTCCCAGATCACCCGTACGGTAAATACGCTCCCCTTTCAGGAAAGGATCGTCAGCAAACTTTTCACTGCTTAGCTGAGGCTGGTTCAGATATCCACGGGAAATATTATGTCCACTCAATATGATTTCTCCGGGAATACCTTTCGGGAGGAGCTGAAGATCTTCGCCGGTGATATAAACTGCCGTATTATCGAGCGGAAACCCGATTGGAAAAATGAGCTGTTCCGGAGCAGGATTAACAGGGATCTCCCAGGTAAGCGAGCCGATAGTGGCTTCAGTGGGACCATAATGGTTAAGGATTCTGAGCAAAGGAGCGAGGTTTCTGAGCTGTTTGACAATTTCCGCACTGCATTTTTCACCCCCGAGCATCAGCAGTTTATGCGGTAAAAGACTGGCAGCCCGTGATGAATGGAGCAGACTCATCATGTGAGAAGGCACGATCTTAAGGCAATCAACCGGCTGGCGATGGAACCAATCGGCCAACAGAGATGCATCGGTCGAATGATCTTCAGGAATTATCACGACCTCGCCGCCATGGATCAGGGGAGGGAATATCATTGTGTTGCCGAGGTCGGCGGCAATGGATGAAATAGTGGCAAAGGAATCACCGGCTTCCATCTTCATCCTCTCCCACACTGCTTTTGAGTAATTAAGCAGCTGGCCGGATCCGATACAAACTCCCTTGGGATTTCCCGTTGTTCCCGAGGTATAGATCACATACGACAGTTGATCGCCACCAGGAAGGTCAGGTAAAGTAAGAGTCTCAGAAACCTCATCTCCGGCGATCAGCTTACTGTAAAGAAGGACAGGAATGCCTGTCCCGGCAAGCCTTTTAGACAACTCCTCTGTGCTGATGGTCCGCTTCAGTGAAGCATCTTGTGCAATAAACTTAAGCCTTTCTTCAGGAATACCGCTATCCAGGGGAACATAAGCTCCGCCTGCTTTTAAGATTCCCAGGATAGAAATAATGAGGGATGCCTCGCGGGGAAGAAGTATACCAACCAGATCTCCCTTTCTTATCCCCTCTTTGGCGAGAGTATTTGCAAGCTGACCGGAAACCATGTCAAGCTCCCGGTAAGTGATCTGCTGGTGGATATCGCGTATGGCTTTTAAATCGGGTGTTGCCCTGGCCTGTGCCCTGAATTCATCAAGCCAGGAAGCAGGCGAATTCACTCCTGGTTCAGTGTAAACTGAAGGCTTTCCTCTGCAGAGCGATCGCTGGTCAGCCGGGAACCAGGCCAGCCTGCCGCATGATTCATCGGGATGGCTTATGATGGAGGTCATCAGAATCT
Organism: uncultured Bacteroidales bacterium; assembly: GCA_903824935.1. Taxonomy (GTDB): domain Bacteria; phylum Bacteroidota; class Bacteroidia; order Bacteroidales; family FEN-979; genus CAIRDP01. Next base: position 42,185 of record CAIJYT010000078.1, read on the forward strand.
TGTAGTTGATCAGCATCTTCTGAATCGTCTGACGAAGGAATATCTCGCGTGGATAAGTCACCGAGAGGATCAGCCCCTGGTTCGCCTCCTCAACCCAGAAATTCAGGTCAAACTTGGAATAGGAATAATCAATGCTCTCGGGTTTCACTACAAGGCCTTTGACGCTGTATAGAGAAGGGATGTTCTGATGTACAAAGTGAACCTGGAAAACAGGGTTGGTACTCAGGTTACGGTCGGGTTTTACCTCCTCGATGAGCTTTTCAAAAGGAAGTTCCTGCCTCATAAAAGCCTGCTGGGAATAGGTTTTTATATGATTCAGAAAGTTTATTGCCGTAAGGTTTTCATCAGTTTTCACCCGCATCGGAAGAGTATTGATAAAAAGCCCCATGGTATTCTGGAACGAAAGCTGATTTCTTCTTGCAACCGGAACGCCAATCATGATATCCTTTTGACCGCTGTACTTTGACATTAGCAAACCGAAAACTCCGAAAAGCAGATGAAACAGGGTAATATTTTCGCGCTGGCAGAATTGCCGGAGTTTTTCGGTTTCCGCAGCGTCTATGGCATTAACTTCTTTGCTCCCGTGGTGCGACATTACAGCAGGCCTTTGAAAGTCTAGCGGCAGGCGCAGGGGTTCAGGCAGTCCGGCTAACTGGGTTTTCCAGAAATCAAGCTGTTCTTTGTAAACGGGAGTGAGCATCCAGTCCTTTTCCCATTTCACAAAATCAATATACTGGTATTCCGGGCCGGCGAATGGCATAGGTTCTTTGCTTTCAAGAGCCGCGTAGGTCATCGAAAGTTCTTTTGCAAACAGCGCATTCGACCATCCATCTGAGATGATATGATGGGGATTGATCAGAAGAATGTATTCCAGATCGTCCAGGTGAAGCACATCGAAACGAAGTAACGGAAGCTGGCCGAGGGGGATTACGGTTTTCCCGTGTTCGAGAGCCAGGGTCATGGCCTTAGTTTCTTTTTCGTTCAATGGCAGAGTACGGAGATCCCGGTAAATTATCTCAGGTTTACCGCATGCATGAACATGTTGCACCGGATTTCCGTTCATCACATCGAAGGTAGTTCGAAGGATCTCATGCCGTTCGGTGAGGAGTCCGAGGCTCTGAGCAAGGATATCGATATTCAGGGGAAACACTGCCGACATCCTGAGGGCGACCGGATTGTTATATATGGCTTCTCCCTCGGTGAGGTTATGAAGGAACCACATCCTTTCCTGCGCTTTTGACAAAGGATAGATTCCCCCGGGGTTCCGTTCCATTTTAGGAGGTCTCCCAATCCTCGGGGCTGAATCATCCCTTCCCTTTCGGAGCAGTGCTTTCAGCTGATCGGGACTTAATCCCGACAGGCGTTCATTCAGTGATTTTTCCTGCTTCGCCATGGCCTGTTGGATCAGGGGTAAGTAAGGACCAGCTTCCCAATATGTTTTGAGCGCGACATGGCAGTGAGAGCTTCTTTTAGCTGTCGGACAGGGTAGGTCACGCAAGGAATCGGTTTAAAAAGCCCGGAATTGAAAAGCCCGGCGATTTCCGTGAGCTGTTCTTTCAGCCTGCGCGGCTGTACCAGGTACAACGAAATATCGAGTACCGAAAAAGTGATCCCTTTGCTGAATATGCCCATCGGCAGAAGGGTGTTCTTCGCGATATCCTTTTTATCGATCTGAATAAACCGGCCAAAGGGTGCAAGTATCTCCAATCCTTTCATCATGCCATCTCCCGAAAGAGTATTCAAAACGACATCGACTCCCCTGCCCCTGGTCAGTTTCATGATTTCTTCGCCAAATAAAACGGACCTTGAATCCATCGGATGAACGATTCCTCTTTTTATAAGGAATTCCCTCTTCTCTGGTGATCCTGCCGTTGCATATATCCCTGCCTTCCTCCATTCTGCAATTTCCAGAGCGGCAAGGCCCACTCCGCCGGTAGCTGTATGGATCAGTACCGATTCGCCTTCAGCAATATTTGCCAGACGTATCAGGCCTGAGAATGCCGTGAGGAAAACCGTGGGGACCGCGGCTGCTTCTTCAAAGCTCAGTCCATGAGGTTTTGGTACAACCTGCAGTTGTGAAAGGTTGAAAACATTGATGAAATGGCTCCCAGGCTGCACTTTCCCGTCGATGAAAGTGCCCGCCGACAAGGCAATTACCTCATCTCCTTCTTTGATCCCACTCACTCCGGGGCCCACACGGGTAACTACCCCGGCATAATCGGAACCCATATTGGAAGGGACCCCGGGAGCCTCTGGGTATTGTCCCATGGCAATCATCAGGTCGCGGTAGTTCAGGCTTGCTGCAAGGGCTTTCACCTGTACATAGCCTTCGGGAGGATCAGCGGCCTTTGCTTCCCTGAAGCTGATATTCAATGAACCGGGATTACCGGGATCGCAGGAAAAACAATCCGGCAGTTGTAACTCTTCCTTTTCCGGTTTATTCTGATTCCCGGCGCCCTTCGCAGAAGCATAGCCAAGACGTTTCAACAGCATCTCCTTCTGCTCAGGCGACAAACCTGCAATTTTTTTCAGAAGTTCATCATTGTTCATCTTCCATCTCTTTCAGCAATGCTTCAATTTCATCGGATCCTTTCGCGGCAATGATCATTTCGACGATCCTGTCGGATAATCCTTTCACGGTCGGATTTTCGAAAAATACGTTCGGCTGGAGTTCAAGGTCAAACTCATCCGCAATATTAGATATTGTTTGTATTGCCAGCAGCGAATTTCCCCCGAGTTCCATAAAGGTATCATTCACTCCTATCTTGTCAATGCCCAGAATTCCTTTCCAGATTTCGGCCACTGCAATTTCGATCTCGGTCGATGGAGCCTCAAAAACAGTAGATAACTGCGGCCGCTCATAAGTAGATGCATTTCCTTTCTTCTCTTCTTCCTTTTCCAGTTTTTCCTTTTTTTTGTATGAAGGTCTTTCCTCAAGGATGTCCTGGTTCAGGTCGGTTGTGTTGACTATGATCTGGGGGAACTGCTTATAATTGAGAAGGCGTTTAAACACTTCAATGCCCTCATCGGGGAGTATGTCATTTTTTCCGGCTAAGGAGATGGTTTCCTGGACAGGTTTCGGCGCTGCATCTTTTGACATCGAACTTTTATATCCGCCGAGATTCTGTTGCAGCCGGCGGAATGAAACCTGATCGATGCTTACAAGCAGGCGGTTTTCCAAATCCAGAAGCTTTACTTCAAATTTCAATTCTTCATCCCCCGGTTTCCATTCATCACTGATTCTGAGATAGCACCAAAAACAGGCTGGAAGAGGATTATGCACCCGAATATTTTTATATGAATACGGGAGATACAGATTCATGTCGACATATTGTATACAGCTTGATGTGGCTACATCAAGCATGGCCGGATGAAGAGTGAAATAGTTCAGGTCATCAAGAAACTCATCCCTTAATTTGATTTCAATGAGGAATTCCTTGCCGTTGTATTGGGCCGACTTCTTGCAATCCCAACGGTTACTGTATTTTAAAACGGACCTGTTTTCTTCATTCATCAATTCCAGGAAATGAGGTATGTGGTCGGTCTTTCCTCCGATTTGTTTTGAAAGCACCTCAATGTTGATACTTGCGGAAGGCAATTCTGCGACTATCCTGAATTCCCCTTTAACATGATCCATCCATATCTCCCGGGCAGATTCGCCTTTTAATTCCTTACTGCTTATGCGGAATGCCCATGCATCGCCCGAAGGCTTGACCATTAAACGCAGATTCCTGCGGATCCCTTCGTCATAAATAAGTGGAGTGACGAATGAAAAGTTCAGGACTTCAAGATGACCAGCCGGATTTTTGATTTTGGCATAGAGGTTGAGGATCTCCAGGGTGGAAATCCCCAGAAATGCAGGCTTCCCCGACAGGAGGTGAGAGCTTAACACCCAGTCGCGTTCGGGATCAAGGTCGAGCTGATAAATATCCTGATCCTGATCTGATGACTGAAATACCAGCCTTATGCCGTTCCTGGTTTCTGTTTGTTTTAATGCCTTGCCCGATTGTAACAGCTGTTTTTTCTCGGCTTTGGTTTTCTCCCAGCTGGCGGCCATGCCAACGATTCCCCATTGGGCCCAGTTAACTGAAAGCGTGCCATCGCCGGTTAACCCTTTGCGGTACTGTGCAAAAGAATCCATAAAGGCGTTGGAACCACAATAGTCAATCCTGGCTGCTTCTCCGAAAATCGAAGAAACAGAAGAAAACAGGAAGAAGAAATCGAGCTTCCTGTCTTTGAAAATATCATGCAGAATGAGCGTTCCGTTTAATTTGGAGTTCAGCACGAGCTCGGCTTGTTCTTTATCTTTAAGTGCGATGACGCCACCTCCGGGCATGCCGGCCGAATGCAGCACCCCGCAGAATGGTCCGGATTCCTTCTCAATATCAGTTACGAGCTTCCTGGTTCCTTCATAATCGGAAGCATCCAATTGGGCAAGAATCACCTTTGAGCCCAGTGATTCCAGCTCCGCAAGATCCCTTACCCGGCTTGCAGCTGAGTCATCAGGTCCTGTAGCTTCAACAATCGATGCCCATTCGCCGCGGGGTGGCAAGGATGAACGATGAGTGAGTACCAGAGTAGCTTTTACCGTGCGGGCTATAAATTTGGCAAGTTCCATCCCGATTCCGCTTACGCCGCCAGTGATCAGGTAAACTCCATGATTGGCCAGGGAGTTCTCTGCAAGCACTCCGTTTTCAGCACATATTGGAGTATAATCTTCAACCCAGCGGTAGCCATTACGGTAAGCGGCAATGGTGTCATCAGTTGCCAGGCGGCATTCGTTGATCACAGCAGAACCCAATTCTTTCAATTGTTCAGAGTCCGAAGCAGAGGGAAGATCAACCAGGCGGGCAATGAATCCGGGATGTTCCTGTCCGATAACGCGTGCAGCACCCACAGCCAGGGCCTTTTCAGGGGAGAGAACCACCTGGCCGGTAACATCATACAGATGATTTATTACAAAAAGTAAAAATTGGTTTTTCACAAATCCTTCACTGATGAGGGCTTGCTCAAGGTATAAAGGTCCGTAGAAATTATCTGTGGCAAGTTGCCCGGCATGAAGCGGGTGAAGATGTCCCGAATGAGGTTTCTGGGAGTAATTCCAGGCATAGATAATATTATTGGGCTTACGGTCTTCTGATTTAATCGTATTTATTAACCGGGAAAAATGCTCCTTGCACGTGGGATCAATACTATAATTGTCTTTCTCGTGAATGAATTCATTTCCTTTTTTTACGTTCAGGCAGGGAATGCCTGTTTCATTCAGTTTGCTGCGAATCGCCTCGCAAAGGCCCTCCTCATCTTCAAACAGAAGCCAGCATGCTTTTTCGGAACTTTCTTCAGCTGAAGCCATGCCGTTAATCGGAATAAGTTGCGGAGGGGCCGATCTTTTCCATCCGGGAATATAAAACCATTGATTGATATCGGGTTTCTTTTTGTTTTCCGGTTTGGCTTTGTCGGCGTTATTATGCGAAAAGTCGATCTTATAGGGTTTTCGTTCAAAGGGATAACCCGGGTATGAGATGAGTTTTCTCTTGCTTTTATCAAATAGCTCCCAGTTGAAATAATCTCCGCCGGCCCAGATCTGGCCAAGGGCCGAATAGAAATAGATCAAAGGATCGGCTTTATAATCCAATGCAGGTATCGTGCTGATGACCCCGTGCCCGCTGTCTTTTGCAAGTTGGCGTTTTACGGCCGATTCGAGTGACTGGCCGGGGCCTGATTCAACGAAAACGGCCAGAGCTGTATCCATACAGAGTACAGCTGCATCTGCAAAGCGTACGGTCTTGCGTACATGCTTCACCCAGAAATCGGGATTGGTAGATTCTTCAGCGCTTAACCAATGCCCTGTAACTGTGGATGCGATGGGGATTGCAGGCGCTGAAAGCCTTATCTCTTTGAAAAATTCAGCAAATGCAGGCAACATGGGCTCCATCATAGCCGAATGGAAAGCGTGCGAAGTGGGAATCTTCTTATTAAATATTTTTGTTTTGTTCAGTTCAGCGGCAAACCGGTCAATAATATCCTCAGGCCCTGAAGCGACGCATAATCCGGGACTGTTTACAACGGCAATCTCAAGTCCTTCAGGAAGCATAAATCCCAGCTGTTGCTCGGTAAGCAGAATTGCAAGCATCGCCCCTCCCGGAAGGTCCTGAACAAGACGGCCCCTGCGGGCCACTGCTTTCAGCGCATCGTTAAGAGAAAACACACCTGAAATAGCTGCTGCCACATATTCGCCAACACTATGACCGATAAGCATGTCGGGCTCCAGGCCCAGCGACATTAAAAGCTTTGCCTGGGCATAACTCACTATAAACAGCGCCGGCTGGGTGATATACGTTTCATTTATCTTTATGGCAGCCATTTCTTCATCGGCAGCGGAAGGGAACAATACAGTCCGGATATCAAACCCCAGCTCCTCCTTAAGAATTTCCGCACATTTATCAATGGTATTCCTGAACACTTCCTGTGTCTTGTACAATGGCAGACCCATATTGATATATTGATTTCCCTGTCCCGGGAACATAAACACCAGCGGTCTTTTTGCGGATGATTTGACTGTTGTGGCAGTCTTCGCACCAAGACCTGCAAGTAATTCCTCCCTGTCGCGGAAAGGTATCGCTGCTCCATTCAGAAACTGATGCCTGCCATATCGCGAGGTATAAGCTATGTCGTGAGGATCAACCTCAGGAAATGATTCGAGAAAAGATTTGATCTCTGCCTGAGCAGCAGCAACGGCTTCCTTGCTGCGCCCGGAAACGAGCAGCAGGTCACAGGGGAGTTCCCGTATTTCTGTTTTAAGAGATGGTGGTTCCTCCAGAACTAAGCAGGCATTGGTTCCACCAACGCCAAAAGCATTCACCAGAGCACGAAGGGGGGCGCCGTTTTCAGGTTTCCACTCCCTGAGCGCCGTATTGACAAAGAACGGGCTATTGGGAAAATCAATTTTCGGATTTGCCTCATTGAAATGCAGGGAGGCAGGGATCTTTCTGGTCTTAAGGCATAGTGCGGTTTTAATCAGACTGGCTGCGCCAGATGCGATATCGGTATGGCCGATGTTGGTTTTTACTGAACCGATAGCACAATATTGTTTGCGATCAGAATGCTGCCTGAATGCTTCCGAGAGGGATGCGACTTCAATGGGATCGCCGATAGGTGTAGCAGTTCCATGAGCTTCAACATAGGTTATAGAATCGGCCGAGATCTCTGATAACCCCAGGGCTTCGGTGATGACTTCCACCTGCCCTTCGACAGAAGGGGCAGTAAATCCCACTTTCTTGTTCCCGTCATTATTGATAGCGCCACCGAGAATAACGGCATAAATGTTATTGTTGTCACGAATAGCGTCTTCAAGGCGTTTGAGTATAACTATCCCGCAACCCCTGCTAAACACGGTCCCGTTGGCATCCTTGTCGAACGTCCGGCAATGCCCGTCGGCCGATTCCATTCCTCCGGCCTGGTAAGGATATCCATGTTTCTCGGGTAATTCGATCGTGGCTCCCCCGGCAATGATCATATCGCACTGATAATTCATCAGGCTGTTGATCCCTGTGACCACTGCTACCAATGAAGTGGAACAAGCGCTCTGGACATCGAAACTCGGTCCTGTCAGATTCAGTTTATATGATACCCTTGTAGTGACGTAGTCCTTGTCGTTGCTGGTAACAATGGATGCTCCGCTGGCATTTTTTCTTACCCATTGATTCTCCATGGTCTGTATCAGATGCAGAGGCGTTCCAGTACCACCGAAAACCCCGATACGTTCTCTGGTATTATATGGGTCACAACCGGCATCTTCCAGAGCATGCCAGGCACATTCCAGAAAAATGCGCTGCTGGGGATCCATCAGCTCAGCTTCCCGGGGTGTAAATCCGAAAAATTCCGCGTCGAAATACTCTGCTCCATTGATAATGCCCCTGTTCCTGATATAATTGGGTTGTTTAAACACTGCCGGGTCAACACCAGATGCAATCAGCTCCTCATCTGTAAAAGTGCTCAAGGTTTCCACTCCGTTCAGGAGGTTTTTCCAATATTCATAGATATTTATTGCCCCGGGGAGCCGGCAGGCCATGCCAATAATTGCAACTTTACCTTCCAGGTTTTTTACTTCATCTGTTTGCATAAGTTGTAGTTTTTCAAGGTTGATTGTTATCTGGAGTAATTCGTTTTCTGTTCTGTTGTTTGATGTTCCTGTTACGCATCGCAACACGTTTTTCGACATCGATGTATGGATGAACCGGTTTGTCCTTGCGTAGAAATGCTGCCAGGCTTCGGATCGTGGGATAATGAAACAAGTCGACAATACTGACTTCTTCTTTTAACTTTTCAGCGATCAGCTCTTTAAGTCTGACAAGCAGCAATGAATGCCCTCCTACTTCAAAGAAATTATCATGTGGAGTGAATGCCCCATGATCGAGTATCTCTTTCCAGAGCTCGATAAGTGAGGCCTCTGTTTCATTTATATGCCGGTGAATGAATTCCGGGACATCAGGCACCGAGGGTCTTAGATTTATCAGTGCTTTAAAATCGGTCTTACCGTTCGGCAGCGTTGGAATAGCAGGGGCTATAATGAAATGGCCAGGGATCATATAGGCAGGAAGATGAAGACGCAGAAATTCTCTCAAATCCTTTTCATTTAATGATGCTGAAGGTTCCTGAACTATATACGCTGTAAGGCGGATGTCTTCTTCCCCATGCTCCCGCGCATAAACCACAACCCCTCTTACTGCCGGGAAACGGAGAATGTTCGATTCGACCTCTCCCAGCTCGATCCGGAAGCCCCTCACTTTTACCTGATGGTCAGTCCTGCCCAGGAATTCTACCGAGCCGTCATACATATACCTCCCCAGATCTCCGGTTTTATAGATCCTGCTTCCCTTGCCTTGTAAAAAGGGATCCTGAAGAAACCTGGAATCCGTTTGAGCCTTATCTTCGAAATATCCATCGGCAAGTACTTTCCCCCCCAGATATATCTCCCCGGTCACTCCAACCGGAACAGGTTCCAGCTTTTCATCCAGGATATAAAAAGCTGCATTGTAAATGGGAAACCCGATAGGAACCATTCTGAGAGGACTGTTACGCCGGCAATGCCAGCAAGCCATGTAAACCGTTGCTTCTGTCGGGCCATAGAGGTTGATCAATACACCTTCCGATTCACTGAATATCTGCTCCTGCAGTGATCGTGAAAGCTTCTCTCCCCCCGAAATAATGTTTTTCAGAAATCTGGCTCGCCTTAGGACCCCGGCATCACACAAGGCTTTCAGGCCCGAAGGGACAAACTGTACCGTGTTCACCTTCATCTCGTTTAAGAGGGCCTCGATTTTTTCAGGAGCCTGAAGCTCGCTTCGTTTCTCAAGCACCAGGCTGGCTCCGCTGATCAGGGGAGTGAAAAGCTCGAGAAAAGAAATGTCAAAATTGATGGATGTTGTTGAAAGGAAGGTATCAGAGGAGGAGATCTTCAGCTCCGTCTTCATCCACACCATGAAATTAAGAAGACTGTCGTGGCGTATCATCACGCCTTTTGGATTTCCTGTTGAACCGGAAGTGAACATGATATATGCAAGATTCCCGGGAATATCCGGTTCAACGCCTGCGAGCGGTTTCAGCTGGAAAGATTCATTAAGCAGTTCGCTCACAGGAATATTTTGTTCCGACAATTCCCGCTTCCAGCTCATATGCTCTTCATCAACAATAAGGAAGCGTACTCTGGTCTTTTCAATAACATATCGCAACCTTTCGTCGGGATAATACGGATCAAGGGGGATATATATGCCTCCGGCTCTAAATACGGCCATGATGCACATTACCATGTTCGGGGAGTTTTCAAGATGAATCCCGACCGGCACCCCGTTTCTCACACCCAAACGCCGCAGATTTCCGGTAATGACTTCGGTGCGCCTGGCCATTTCCCTGTAGGTGATCACTTCCTGCCTTGATACCAGTGCAGGCACACCAGGAGTGATCTCTGCCTGCCGGCAAACCATGTCAGCCACGTTTCCATTGAACTGATTTTCATAAGTAGTCTCATTCCATTTATAAACGAGCAGGTTACGTTCTTCCTGGGAAATAAGGTTTATTGCATGTATCCTGGTTGCAGGGGAAACACTGATTTCTTCCAGAATCTGAATGAAATGATCAAGGAGTATCTCAATGGTTCCGGGGTGATACAACCGGGATGAAAATGTTAGGACTATTTCGGCTGTGTCTCCGATATCGAAGATCTCGGAAAAAATATCGAATTTGGACCGGCCAAAGAATTCTTCCCTGGCAAAGCCGCTGAGGCCCGTATGGGTTGAAAACTTCCAGTCTGTTTCGTGGTAGGCGAACATGATCTGAAAAAACGGATTGATTCCCGGGATCCTATCAGTTTTCAGCACTTCTCCCGCACGGGTAAATGGAAACCTGGAATGCTCAAGTCCTTCAAGAATCTGATTCCTTAATAATCCCATCCAATCTCTGAAAGCCATGCCGGGATCGATGTTTGTCCTCACCAGCATGGTATTTACGAAATAACCAATCAACGATAAATATGATTTATTAAGCCGGTTTGAAACAGGAGTCCCGATAAGGATATCCTTGCGCCCGGTATGACGGAAAAGGAGAATCGAGAAAGCGCCCAAACAGGTCATAAACATGCTGGCTCCCATATCATCGCTAAGGCTCTTCAATCTGGATTTAAGCAAAGGATGGATCGTTCTCCGGGCCTGGCCTCCTTCATGTGTGGGGAGCTCCGGACGTGTATAATCAGTCGGGAGCTCGAAAAAAGTAGGGGCATTCGCAAGCTGTTTTTGCCAGTACGATCTGTCGGTTTCATATTGCAGGCTACTCATGTATATTTTCTCTTCACTGCAAAACTGAGAATAGGATGCTAACGGGACCTGGAGAAAGGAATCATTACCCTTATGCGCCTGATCATAGAACTTCGAAAGCTGATTTAAAAAGATCCTGAATGAGAACCCGTCGAAAACACTATGATGAACAATAAAAGCGAGCAGATGCCGGTCGTCATCAAGTCGGTACAGAATAAACCGGAAGGGTTTTCCCTGCTCTAAAGTGAAAGGACGGTCGGCCATACCACGGGCATGATCAAGGGCCGTGTTCAGGGAAACAGCCTGAGCTCCGGTTTGTGATCTGAATACCTCCAGGACATTTTTCTCCGAACCCGGATTCACTTCAACGCACTGATTGCCATTTCCCGGCATTATTTTGCGCAGCGCTTGTTCCAGGCTTACAATGTCGGGCGAACCTGTAAGCAGGATACTGTAAAAAATATTATAGGCCGAAAGGCCAGGTTCAATTTGCTGGAGAAACCAGAGGGCTTTCTGGTTTTCCGATAAACCTGTTTGAAAGATGTCGTTTGACAAAGCTTCACGGGACTGATTTTGCTGTGACGCCATTTTGACCGTTGCCTGTTCGTTATCTGTGGCCCATTCTTTGTTTCGGTCCGATTCATCAAATATCTGAAGCCTTGCCAGTGCGCCGGGAGCAGGGTAGTCGAAAATGTGTCTGATTTGCAGATCAATGCCTGTTTTCGCCCTGACATCCAAAACAATAGCGCCAGCTTTCAATGAATTACCGCCCAGGTCAAAGAAGTTATCATCCAAACCGATACCTTCGAGCCCAAGCACTTCTTCCCAGGTCCGGACTATCATTTTTTCGTTGGTAGTCGTGGGCGGCACTGCAGGATAACCTAAATCGGGCCGCTGAATTCCGGGAAGTGGAAGTGATTTGCGGTCAATCTTTCCATTTGGGAGTTGCGGAAGATGATCGAGTGTGATAAAAACCTCAGGTATCATATAATCAGGCAGGACGTGTAACAGGATTTTACGCAGCTGGTCTACCGGCACTGAGTTGCCGGTTTTGAAAACCAGGTAGGCAACCAGTCGTTTCCCGTTTTGCTTCTCATCCACAACTTTTACAATTGCCTGTTTCACCTCCGGGATGACAATAAGGGCAAGTTCGATTTCAGAAAGTTCGATACGAAACCCGCGTATTTTAACCTGTTGGTCTTTACGTCCGATAAAAATCAGTCTGCCCGATTGATCCTGCTTCACCAGATCGCCGGAGCGATAAACATTGATTGCCTCCTCTCCATTGAGTTTGAACGAAAAAAAAGTGGTCCCTGTGATTTCGGGCAGGTTCAGATAGCCCCTTGCAATGCCATCTCCGCTGGCAAGAAGTTCACCGGCAACGCCCTGGTCAACAGGATTCATGTCATCGCCGACAATAAAAATAGTCGTTCCGTGAAGCGGTTTGCCGATATGGGCCGGTTCGCCGGGATATAACCTTGCTGCAGTAAGGTTTGCGGTTGCTTCTGTTGGGCCGTAAAGATTCCAAAGCTGAAGAGAAGGTAAAGTGCTGAAGCTTCTTTTCAGAAGATCATCTGTAACAGCTTCTCCCGAAAGATAAACACATGAGGGCGCCGACGATCTGATGTTTATACCCTCTGGGGTGTCTAAATAGTTTAAGATTTCAGACCAAAGCGTCGGTACACAGTATAAACCCATTCCCGGATGTGCTGAATACCATTGAAGCAGTTTTTCGGGTTGCCTTATTACCAAAGGATCAAGGATATGAAGGGTTTTTCCTGCCAGTAAGGTTGAAAAAAACTGCGTTACAGCTGCCGCGAAAATAAAAGAGGATGTCAAGGGTAATGCGACCTGGCTTTCAGGCATTACCCATTGGCAAAACCAGTGGACATAATAATTCAGGTTTCGCTGTTCAATCATGACCCCTTTTGGATTGCCGGTGGAACCGGATGTGTACAGTATATAGGCAAGATCAGAAGCCTGAACCGGCTTAGCTTTTGGAATTCTTGTATTGGTAAGATTCTTCACTTCAGGCCAATCAGGAATGAATATTGGAGTTTGCCCGAAAGCCGGTATGTGCGATAATGAATTGTCGGTGATAACAAGCCTGGCGTCTGCATCCTTAAGAATATACCTGATCCGTTCTTCAGGAAAATTCGAAGAAAGAGGGATATAGGCAGCTCCGGATTTGAGCAAAGCAATAATCGAAATGGCAAGGTTAACTGAGGGGTATAAATTAATCCCGACCACACAGCCTGGGCCTATTCCCCATTCCTGTAACTGCCATGCCAGATTGGAGGAGAACTGATCAAGCCTGCTGAAACTAATGCATTCATCCCGACAGATAATGGCTTCTGCATCAGGAAAAGCTTCCGATCTGAGAAAGATCTCCTCATGTATTGGAATAAATCTGCTCATGGATGATTACCTCAATAGGGTAAAGTAAAAGTCCTGTCTTATTTAATATTAAATACCCAGGGATTGTAGTTTACGAGCTGATCGGACGATGTCGGGAAGTCGCCAATAAGGTATTTCAGGGTGATTATCCTGGTCATGATGCCCAGGCGGCCTGCTTCCACATTCTTAAGAGCTGTATTATAGTCCATATACGTATTAATCATGTTGATCTGTGTGGAAGCTCCCATTTTAAATTTTCGAACTTCACTCTGGAATGTTTTTTTCTCAATTTCAGCAAGCCTGATCTGATTTTTAAATAAGGGTAAGAGATTACCAAGATCGCTCAAGAGTTTAGTTACTTGCATTTTGGAATCAAATCTCACTTGTTCAAGCTGGGTTTTATTAAATTCGTAAGATGACAGTTTTGAAAGGTAGTCTCCTTTCCGCTCTTCATTTTTAAAAGGTAAATTATATAACAAGGTAAGATTCACGGAAGAGCCCGGTGATCCGCTTTTTATGGTTTGGGTAAATTCAGAAACAGGCAGGCCATTGGTCATACCAAAATACATATAGTTAAGATTAAGATTAAATTCATTTAGCTTGTTGTGCTTGGCCCCGTTCATTGCAATCTGTGAGGAGGAAGTAAGCAATTCCTGGCTTTTGTAATAAGGCGTGTTTACAATCATTGAATCAAGGTTCCTGGAAACATAGGCTGAATATTTTTCCCAGGGAAAGGATAAAGGATTGGGAAGTGAATCAAGAAAAACCGGGAGGGCGTTTGCCTTGAATGTTCCTTTGGCGCCAATTGAAGTGACCAGGTCATATAATGAATTGACGATATCATTGCGCGCCAATGAAAATTGCTGGGCAATGCTTAGTTGGTAGGCCTCGGCACGAAAGGTTTCCACTTTCGCCAATTGTTCATCCAATATCATCGTTTTAATATCGTTAAGGTACTGGCGTGCATCGTTATCAGCATCTTTCAGTATCCTGAAGACCGCAACGGAAGAGTATGAACTATAGTAGGATGATAATGTGTTTTTAATAAACTGGCAGATCTCATCGGTAAACGAAACATTCTGTGCTTTGTTCATCAGCAGCGTTGAAAGGTATGTAACATTCTCGGAGTTATACCGGCCAAGATCGCGTAAAAGCGGAATTGAAATTCCTGCCCATATCCCCGATTCATTTACTGCCAAAAATTGAGTCTCAAAAACTCCCGGAACTCCCATCTGAATCTGCTGTTCCGTGAAAAGCCTCACTCCCGAATAAAACTTTATCCCCAAACGGGTTGGAATTGAGACTTGTCCGGTAAAAGTATATGAATCAATGAAGGACCAGGTTGGATCAGTACCATATAACCCGTTAAAGTTGAATGAGAGAACCGGATTAAAAAAGCCTTTGGTGCTGATTAACTGACCGAAGCTTTCACCCACAACATGTCTTTTTAATTTGATGTTGAAATTTGCGTCAAGGCCGATTTGTAATACTTTAAAGGTTGACAGTGAATCATAATTAATTATCGGCTGGCTTTTTACAACAAGTGTTCCTGCTGCAAGAAGGATGATGATCAGAATTTTCTTTTTCATTTATTAATCCTGTTAAACGATTTCATGCCAGCTGACGTTTTGTGAGTTCAGCAAAAAAACCATTTTTTTCAACAAGTTCTTTATAGCTTCCCTCTTCGATAAGCTGACCCTTGTCAAGAACAAAGATACGGTCGGCATTCATGATGGTACTAAGGCGGTGTGCTATAACAATGCGTGTCGCATTCAGCTTTTCGATACTTGCGCTTACGATCCCCTGGGTTTCATTGTCAAGAGCGCTGGTAGCCTCGTCGAATATGAAAATCCTGGGGTTGCGGATCAATGCCCTGGCAATGACGATTCGCTGTTGCTGGCCCCCCGATAAAGTATCGCCGCCCGGTGGCAGGATAGTATACATTTTGTTGGGGAGATTCATGATTTCATCAGCGCATCCAGCCATCCTGGCAGCTTTCCAGGCATCCTCTTCAGTGTACAACGATGAACCGGTGATATTGTAAAGTACGGTTCCCTGCATGATCCTGGAGTTTTGTAAAACTACCCCCAGCTGATCTCTGATCCCACGGACATCGAGGTCTTTAAGTTCTTTATTATCGAAAAGAATGCTTCCAACGTTATATTTTTCAAATCCCAGCAACAATCTTACCAGTGTTGATTTTCCCGAACCTGAGCTGCCGGTGATTGCTACAAACTGTCCCGGACGAATAGACATGTTAAGTTCTTTCAGGCTCCAGTCAGGAGTGTCGGGGTATTTAAAACTCAGCTGGGTGATTTCGATACCGCCGCTAAGTTCACCAGGATCGGGTTTCTCGAGAAGGTCTTCCGTATCGGCCTCCAATATTGGTTGAAACAGCTGATAGGTGGGCTTGATATTAAGTAAGGGGACTGTTACCATGAAGGTTTGAATCATTGCACCCTGAAAGCTGAGATAAGCGCTGTTGAATGCTACAAAATCACCGATACCGAACCCGGGCAATCCCGATTTAAAAATTGAATACACCCTGATAAAGATCAGCATGGAAGCGAGAACCGGAAAAGTAGCAGAAAAGATACTTGCAATCATAAGAAGAGTACGTTTCTGCCGGTAATGGTCCTTTTGCTGCGCATATCGGTCGGCCCATAGTGAAAAGACCTTTTCTTTACTCCCGGTAACCCTGATTTTGTTAATTCCACGGATAGCCATCAGCAGGAAGCCCGAGATCATGGCATCCATGCGGCGCATGAATACCACATGTTTATATGCAAGAAGGCTTATAGTGAGTGTAAATGCGGCGACAACGAGGCCCAGAAAAAGCGCAAGCAGGGCAAGTTTCAGGTCGTAATAGAAAAGCAGGGCAAGATAAAAGACAGAGAAGATTCCTGAAATCATGGCGCCCAGGACCGTGGTGGACAGGGTGTCACGAATCCGTTCAATCCCCATACTTCGTTCAGCAAGGTTCCCAGGTGTGTAATTTCTGAAGAAATCGACCTGAAGGGAGAGTATCCTGTCCCATAATGCTGATTGGAGTTTGAACCCTGCTTTCCCGGCCATACGGAGAACGGCGATGGATTTGGCAAAGTTCAGCAGCCCGATGGTTATCACGCAAATAACCATAATAGCTCCAATCTGCCAGAGTTCTTTAGTATCTCCGCCAGGGATGACAGTATTGAACACATAGCCGCCAACAACCGGTATTACCAAAGCAAGTAAAGCGCCGATCACGCCGATCACTAAAAAACTCAGGATATCACGGTAGGTGAACTGAAGAGCAAAACTGATGAGATCCTTGCCCTGAAGTTTGCCTTTTGGGAAAGGAGTGAAGAAACTATACGCCCTGGGTTCGAGGAGTTGTTGGACAGATTCGTCAACCAATTCTTTTTTACGATTTTTCAGATCAATCATCCAGTACTGAGTGCTGCCTTTGGCAATGAGGCCTACAGGGGTATTGCCGGCTTTTAGAAAACCAAGCATGGAGCCGGCATTATTGGTCCACCAGTGCGGTTCAAGCATTACACTCCTTGATCGGATGTTTGAAGCTCTGAGGATGTTCCAGAGGGAATCATGTTTACCGCTGATTCGGTTCCCGGGGTTAATGAATTCGATTTTCTCTCCCTTCCCGATCAGCTGACAGGTTTGGAGTAAAAGCATATTAGGAGTCGCCGGAATTGTTGGAATTCCTCCCTGGTTTTTATCATCAAAGAGATCATCAGTTACCTTGCCGGAAATGATAGACTTAAAGCGGTTCAATGCGCTTATCACTGCATTGGCTCTAAAGGCATATGAATCATCCACATGAGTAAGTGACACTTTCTGCTCATCAGAATACAGATTCTGAAGAACGGTTATGATCAGTTCAGTAAACCCGAAAAACTGAGACAGGTAGAGATCATTGGTAACGACCTGCTTTGTAGTATAAATGGTTTTTTGAACAGTAGCCCCAAAAGACATCCATAGATTTGAAGTAAGGGGAAGAAGTGTCAGTCCATTGGCAAGGGGATCGGCAAAGTTGTAATACATTGGCTTCAGTCCTGCCGATTCAACCCATAAAACTTCCTCCGGACCTGATGCACCGTAGCTTTTCACTGGATCTGCTGAAAAAACAGGTGCTGCTTTGATCCCGTTTAAAAGGGGCATGGTCCCAAAGTGGTTCATTCCGTCAGAAACTCTGAGTAACCATTTATCAAAAAGAAAGGTGGCATAATCAGGATTTGCCGACACCAATCTGTTCAATGAACCTGAATCGAGAACTCCGATTGTACAATTTGTCAAGGCACAAATTATAATAGACAGGGCGTCGCTTTCTTTGAAGCCGGGAATCAGAAACGGTGCGTTGATGCGGAAAAGGAACAATCGCCGGCCAGGTCCCGTGGGCAGTTTTTCAACATAAAAAATGTCAGCATCGCCAGCTTCAAGGTAAAAAGCTGCAGGAGAGGCACTATTCAGAGTAAGCACTTTATTGCTGGGCAACTGCTCGGTACGAGTATAAAAAGAAGAAATCACCTGCTGCTCCATATCAGTTGAGTTTTACCAAATTATAATAAAGTCCCTGCTCATCGCTGATCATCTCATCGTGTGTACCCCGTTGAACGACTTTTCCTTTATCCAAAACAATGATTTCATCGCAATCACGGATCGTACTGAGCCGGTGGGCAATAATGAGTGTAGTACATCCCCTGCGGCGAATATTGTTGTCGATGACCTTTTCGGTGTTGGCATCTAATGCGCTGGTTGCTTCATCCATCACAAGGATAGTCGGGTTTACGACTAATGCACGTGCAATTTCTATGCGCTGACGCTGGCCTCCGCTAAGGTTGTTTCCTGCGTTGAGGAGAATGCCGGTATATCCGCCGGGCCTCGATGAGATGACGTCATGAATACATGCATCCCTGGTCGATTGGATAATATCGGGAGTTCCGATCGTATTATTCCACATCGTAATATTGTCGTTTACGGTTCCCTTGAAAAGGAATATTTCCTGGTCTACCAGAGAGACAGAGTTCCTGATGACATCCTCTGGAAATGAATTCCGTTCATGTCCATCGAAAAGGATTTCACCGGCCCAGGGATGGTATAGGCCAGCAACCAATTTGGCCAGAGTCGATTTCCCTGAGCCTGAACCTCCAACGAGGGCAATACGTTTGCCAGGTTCAACATGAAGTGAAAAATTTTCAATCAGAGGCTCGCTAAAGCGGTCATATCCAAAAGTAACATTCTTAAAATCGAGGAATCCGTGTAATTTGGAATTGGAAGGTATTAAGGATCCGGGGTTGTCGTTAGCCTCATTTTTAAAATAAACATCTTCATTGGTCGATAATGCGTCCTGAATCGTGTCGATATTACTCTTTGCTCCCTGGAGGTCACTGCCCATCGAAACTACCGCCTTAACAGGGCCTGTAAAATTTGACATCAGGCTCTGGAAGGCGATAAAGACACCTATTGTCATCTCCCCGTAGATAACAAGCAGTCCGCCTAAAGTCAGCAGAATAATGGTATTCAGGTTTGACAGAAAATCGGGTAAGGCGGCCAGCAGGTTAGAAGTCACATTCAGCTTTTGATCAAAGACCACTGCATTGGAAAGATTTCCCGACCAGAGGCCATAAAAATCGTTTTCGGAGCCCGTGGCTTTAATGGTTTCAATTTGTTCAAGCCCGACTCCTGCAGTGCTGAAGGTACGTTGATTTCGCTCAAATAGCAACTGGTTGAGGGTGGATCTTTTTTCAGAAATTATCCGAAGAAATAACAGGTTAACAAGTATTACGGTAACGCCGATTACTGTAAGAAGTAAATTATACTGGATCATAACGATCGCGTAAAACAAAACCGTAATGATACTTGAGACCGTCATTGTAAGTTCCGTTGAAAGCAGCGTGGCAAGATCATCATTGAGCTGAACGCGTTTGAAGATCTCTCCGGGTTGACGCGTCATAAAGAAGCGGATAGGCAGTTTCAATATATGCATCAGCAGTTTCGAAGACTCAACGATGGCAAGGCGTAATTCAATCTTGACAAGAATTTTTTGCTGCAAAAAAGTAAGTACTCCGTTAAAAAGGAAAAGTCCCGCGATGAGAACAATCATGGGCTTAAAGTAAGGCTGTTGTAAGCCAATAATATCGTCAAAAAAAAGTTTATTCAAGCCTGCCATAATGATAGCAGGAATGATCAGTATAGTACCACATATCATCACGAATACAAGGTCAAACCGGCTTGGTTTTATTCGTGTCCATACCTTGTTGTAAAAACCATTCTGCTTTTTATCAGGTTTGAACGCGGGTCCGGGAGTAATAATCAAAACCGTTTTGTTATAGATTTTTTCCAGCTCCTGCCTACTGAGGATCTTGTTTCCTTCATGAGTATCGTTCAACAGGAAACCGTCGCTGGTATAACCGGTTAAAACGCTGAAATTTCCGCCTTGAACTCCAATGATCGCGGGAAGCTGAAGCGATTTCAGTTCAGCCACGGAACAATTTACAACTTCCGACTTAAATCCATGGCTGATGGCGACCTTCATCAAACGGCTGGCTGGAATTATTGAATTATCCGAAATTCCACATTCCTGGTTCAGAGCATCCTTTGCCGGGTAACAATGGTAATAAGAAAAAACCATTGTGAGTGCGATCGCACCGGATTCATTTTCGCCAATCTGGAGAATTACCGGAACCTTTTTTTTAATATGCTCATCTCTCATAACTAGGCTCGATTGATTGGTATGGAGTACTACTCGAAAAATGATTTAAAGATCGGAATGATATAGTCAATAGGTGCTTTTTCCCTTACCCGTATGGAGGCCCTGCAAAGTGTACCGGTATTGATGGCGTATGGCGGTCCCGTTTTATTCGACCATTCATATCCGCTTTTTGTGCTAGGATCGGGGATAAGAGCGATTTTAACACGGTAAGTCGGGCCCTGTTTTTCGATCAGCTCAACGAGATCAGGGTTCCCTAATTCATCAAGGATCGAGCTTGTATTGGAAACAAAATGATTAACCTCCACTACCTCACCCATCAACCATCCATAAAGATTTTCATTCACGGTAAAAGGTTTTACCATAACCCTCATACCTGGTCCAACAACCGCGTTTGAATTAAACGGGATAAAAAGGTCGAGCAAATGATTTCGGGAATTTTCCAGATCTTCAACCACCATCATGCGGGTACCGGCATTTACATAATCGCCGCTGGTCACTGATTTATCAATGATCATGCCATCAACAGGGCTGTTGATGATGGTCTGTCTGTTATACTCATCCTGGAGATCATTAATTTTTTTCTTGAGAATCTGGATCTGGCCACTGTAATCTTCCTGCTTGAATTGCCTGTCATAGTTCCAGGATTGCTGATCCAGCTGATTGGTTTTTACCTGTTGTTCGAGTTGGGTACGCTGATTATGGGCATCAGACAAATCATTTTTTGCATTAACGAAGTTCTCCCTGGTGGCAAGTCCTTTATCCCAGAGATCCTGTTGTTGCTGCATCTTCAGCTCAAAAAAATTAATCAGATCCTGAACATGCAACAATTCTCTTTTCAGGCGTTCTTCCTCCAGACTATAAAATCTCATTTTACTAGGATAATCTCGTGTGTCCCTGGTCAGGAGCAAAGAATCCTGAAATCCCAGCACATCGAGTTCTGCATACAGTTCAACCAACTGATGCCTGAGCTGTGGTTGAACAAGTTTAATCAGAACATCTCCCGCATTGACTTTCTCACCTAGTTCATACCTGACTTCTTCAACCCCCCCGGGATAGAGGGCAATAATTCCGTTAAGGCCTTTCTTGCTGATTATTTCACCTAAACCGTCAATTTCTTGTGGAATGCTTCCGAATATTCCCCAGATAATTGTGATTATGGTAAGAAGCCCTAAAGCAGAAAGAGAGATCCAATACCTAGGGCGGGTAATTTTCAACATTTGGTTTATTTCCTCAGGGTTGCCTGCTGCTCCTGTAGGTTGCGATTTTTCTGCCTTGTCCATAATAAAATATATTGCTGGTAACAAAAAACCTGCAAAGGCGGGTTGTTGAACACAACCCGCCGTGAACTATTAATCTCTCCCTGTAAGTTCCCTGGAGCTTGCTTCAGAATATAGAGCCGGGGCTTGCAAGGGTGTTAATACCGATGAATGAAAACCTACTTCTCGTGTTTATGAAAAGCCATTCCTTTCTTTATAATACTCTTCTTCCATTCCCCATTTTCGTCCAGATGGGATGTTTCGTGGTGCTTCTTGACGATGGCTGCTATCTTATCGGGCATTTTTGTTGCTTTTCCAGGGATGCCGCCTGATGCTGGTCCTTTTGGTAGAGAAGGGCTAGAACTCTTTTTTTGATTTTCCATAATTGTTGAGTTTTGATTTGTAGGAATAAATTGGGATTGTACTACTTCTTGTGAAGAATTGTGTTTATTAAGTTGGATCTTTTTGATGATTAAAATAATTCCATAAACGAACATGAATGTCGTTGCATAGCTCCATATCTGTGTTATTAAGCTGATTTTATTGAAACCTTCCACACCATAAAGATGAATCAGCGTGATCCTTAAAAAAATATCAGAAAAGTCACGAAACGCCAGAAACATAGTCAGAAACATGAAATATTTAAAAAATGGCATCTGACGATACATCACCCTGCTATGAGCTTTAGGGACTCCCTGAAGGTATGCGTAGTCAATGAAAAAATACATTGCCATGGGTCTTCTCACCAACATGCTCAGACACCAGAAACTCACAAAGCCAATATTCAGATACACATAATTCCACAACATCTGGTAAGCGGTTCTTGAATCTAAATTCATAATGCCGCTGATGACCATGCTGGCAAGAATAAATAAGCCTGTGATGCTGTATTGTTTTTCTTTAAAGAAGACATAAAGTGTATAAATAACACCGGGTACAGTCGATAACAGCATCGCAAGATAGTCACCCATCAACGGGCGACATGTATTCCATATCAATAACGGGATTCCCAGATAGAATAGCAGATCCCGGAGTGTACGTTTATTGAAAATCTTTGAAAGCATTTTTACAGATTGTATGTATTCATCATTTAAAGATAGTTTTTCCCTCTTTTATAGTCTCCACTACTTTGATCTCCTTTATTTTCATAGGATCAAAAGTAAGGATATTATCAGTTATAACAACAAAATCGGCCAGCTTACCCGGTTCAATCGAGCCTTTCATTTTACTTTCGCCGATTTCCTTTGCCGAGTTGATTGTGATCGCCTTAAGGGCTTCATAGGGCGAGACTCTCTGGTCAGGACCTATCACCACCCCTGTACGCGAAAGCCGGTTCACGGCAGTCCATATTGTAAAGATAGCATTCAGAGGGGTAACATTATAATCGGTATGATTTGAAAACGTGATTCCTGAATCCAGAGCAGCCTTAAGCGGGCTGAGGAAGAAAGCCCTCTCCTTCCCCATGTTGATCACATGGACATCGCCCCAGTAGTAGGTATGGTTGGTGAAGAATGAGGGGAAGATATGATGCTGTTTGAATTTCGAAAGTTCTCCGGGAGTAATGAACTGTGAGTGGATCACAACCGTACCTCTGTTTGTATCGGGCAGGTTAAGGATCTTGATTGCATTCTCATGGGCATCGATAACCATCTGGATAGCTGCATCTCCGTTGCAATGGCTGAACACCGGGACTTTATTTTGATAACATTTGATCATTCCGGCATTCAGGGCCGATTGCCGGATATTTGGTTTACCGGCGCAATCGCTAGTGCATCCCGATCCCGGAAGCATGGGCTGGCTCAGATAGGCTGTTTTGCCCTGGGGAGAACCATCACAGATAAACTTTATCCCGCGAAATGTGAGATGGTTGTTGTATTCATTAAAAGTAAAGTTCGGGTTTCCGACAAGGGTATCGACCAGTTCTTCAGCTACGAGGGAAACCACGTCAAGATACAGGATCTTCATTTGTGCAGCGAGTTTAAGCATGCCGATAGTACCCATGGTACTCGATCCTTCCTGGGCTGTAGTATATCCTTCCTGTGCATACATCTTTTGGGCCGCATCAATAAGATCAGTAAACGATTTCTGAACATCGGGAGGCAGGGCTTTTGGGATCTTCCCCTCCGTTTTTTCTCCGGCCTTTTCTTTCATGATATGTGCGGCGATCATTTTTACTGTAGGAGCTCCTACTGCAGCCGATGTTCCGAACCAGGCATTTTCATAAACAACCCCGTTGGGGTCCTGTGTTCCCGGGAAACGACCGATTATTCCGCCTTCCGGATCTTTGGATGCCTTGCTGATATCAGCCAGTTTGAGTGCAGCGGAATTGTAAACTCCGATATGACCCGAAGCATGTACAAGGACAACAGGGTTATCCGGAAAGACGGGATCCAGGTCCTTTATAGTCGGATATCGTTTTTCAGTTAGCTGGTCAGGGTCTAATCCCATACCAAGGATTAATGCACCTGGTTTCATATTCAACCTCCGCTGAAGATCCTTCAGCTTTTTAATGATATCGGGTATGCATCTTACAGAATCAATAGGCGGTGAGCTTATATTGGTGGAGATTACCGAAAGCACAGCTGCAGCAAAATGACTGTGAGGGTCTACAAAACCAGGAAGCATTGTCTTACCCTCCAAATCGATCACTTTTGTGGAATCCCCTTTATACCTGAGAATATCTTTGGAAGTCCCGACGGCAAGGATCTTTCCGTCCTTTACTGCCACTGCCTCAGCCTGGGTTTTAACCGGGTCCATGGTTATAATTACTCCATTGACAAAAACCATGTCGGCTTTTTCGACAGGCTTATTACATGAAACCAAGCTGTTGAGAAGTACGAAAATGAAGAGGTAATATTTACTTGTTCCCAACACCAAAACTTGGGTCAATTTGCCCATTTTTATTATATTTAATAAGTGCAAAATCATTTGTAGTCCCACTGTTTGAATTCCCTCCTGCAAGCATAGACCCATCGGCCAGGACTATAATTGCAGATGCGAGGTCATTTCCTTTCCTGATATCAGTCAGCACAACCCCCTTATTTCCATAGGAATCATCCAGGGATCCATCAGCGTTATACCTTATCAAAGCGAAATCATAGTCTATGCCGTTGCTTGAACTGCCGGCAGCAATAATTTTACCATCGGCCTGGATACATAAGGTAGCAGCCTGATCATCCCCGTTGCGGATGCTTGTTACAACAATACCGGCTTTCCCAAAGGAGGCATCCAGTGAGCCGTTGGGATTATACCTGATGAGCGCAAAATCATTATTAAGACCATTGCTGGATACACCGGCGACAACGATCTTTCCATCGGGCTGAAGATATATATCCTCCGCCTCGTCTTCACCACTCCTGATGGATGTGATCACGATGCCATCTTTCCCGAAACTCTTATCCAGGCGACCATCGGTATTGTATCTGACTGTTGCAATATTTGTATTTGAATATCCGGTAAGAACTATTTTCCCATCAGGCTGGATAGCCATTGCCTCTGCCTGATCATATCCCATGCTGAAAGAAGTCAGGACTATACCACCCTTCCCAAAAGAAGGATCCAGAGTGCCATCCTGCAGATACCGGATAGTTGCAAAATCAGTAGTAGAGCCACTATTCGAACAACCGGCAACGACAATTTTACCATCTTTCTGAACTGAAACGTCAGTAGCATTGTCGTCACCATCAGTCAGGGATGTGATTACAATACCCTGCTTCCCGAATGAATTATCCAATGAGCCGTTAATGTTATACCGGATCACAGCAAAATCATTGGTCTGCCCGTTATTTGAACTTCCAGCGACCACGATCTTTCCGTCAGATTGCAAAGCAACAGCTGATGCAATCGGATTGACGCAGTGCAAGGCTGTTCTTACAATACCCCCAGATCCAAATGAAGGGTCAAGGGTGCCATTGGAAAGGTAGCGGACAAGAACAAAATCGGTCTTGGAGTAACCGGAAAAAATAATTTTGCCGTCATTTTGTAAAGCCATATCGTAAGCTTCATCATCAGCGGCAGAAAGTGAGGTGATGACGATGCCATTTGCAACGGATGAGAGATCAGCTTCTGCGGTAATCTGCGCATAAACACTGATCCCCAAAATAATTAATGCAATTGTAAGAAATGGTTTCCTCATACGATGTCTGGCCTTAATACAATGGTAAATATATGACTAAATTCAGGAATTCCTTCACCTGATGAATTATTTTCATAGCTTATTGTATGTTTAAGAAAAATTTTTAACTAATTGATTATCAGTGTTAAATGTAAATAATTTTGCATATAAACATTCAATGTATGTATACAAAATTTTGATAATCATAACCTTAGATTAATATCTCACTAAAAAACTCAGATATATGAAAAATGCCTGTCCAAAGAAAGAAAACAACAAACCAGGACTTCAATAGTCTTTTCATTTCAGAATCAATTCTGGAAGGCTAATTTACATGCTTGAGGATGCAAGTTAGGTTAACGGCAAGCTGACATCTCTCTGTTCAATACCCTTTCCCCTTTATTGTTGAATTATTCAACATGTGTTGATTTTTTATACAATGTTCTTAATTGTACTGATCTTCTTTCATTTATGAAGTTATTTAGGATTTAGTGTTGATTTTTTCAACATTCGGTTATGTTTAATTTTTAAACGTTAAATTCGTATTTAATTGATTTACTAATACTTAGAAGATTAATTTAGCTTTGGCACTATTATTGAGTAATGTTATACAACCAATGAAAATGCAAAATAAAGCCATGAAAACAAAAACTATCACCCTCGTCTGCATGCTTATCCTTTTCTGCTGCAGTAACCTCATCAGTAAAGAAGCAGGCACAGAAAGCAAGTCTCCGGCATCAGGGACAATAACTGTTTATACAACTCCTGATCTGTACACCCTTGCAATGCGATGGGCTGGTGAGTTTACTATTGCGAATCCAAACCAGGCAATTAAAGTCTTTAAGGTTGAGAAATCTGAAATTCCATCTTTCCTTACATCAGGAGACAACCTGTGCCTGGTTCCCGACGAATCGTCTATATCAGGGAGTACAACCCCTGTCTTCCAGGTTGTTGTGGGCAGGGAGATCATGGTTCCCGTGATCAGTTCAAAGAATCCTTACCTTCAGGACATAAATAAAAAAGGAATCTCTCGTGAATCTCTCGCTAAAAGCTTGTCCGGAACCGGTAAAATGAATTGGGGAACCCTGCTTGGAAATTCCCTTACTGCACCGGTTAAATATTACATGCTTAACGATGAATTCACAAAGTCAGTTATCACAGGATTCCTCAAAACCGATGAGTCGTCTGTCTCCAGGATTACAATCAAATCAAAAGAAGACTTGTTCTCAGCCCTGCAGAATGATCCCAGTGCAATTGGATTTTGCAGGATGACTGATATACTGAAGCCGAATTCCTCAGGTTTTACTGAGAATCTCCTTCTCATGCCTATCGATAAGAATGGTAATGGCAAGATGGATAACATGGAAAAAATTTACAGCAACTTCCAGGATTTCAGCAGGGGGGTGTGGATTGGGAAATACCCGAAGTCACTGACCAGTAACCTCTTTTGCCTGGCTAAAACCCAACCTGCAAATGAAGCTGAAATTGCTTTCCTGAACTGGGTTCTTACCTCCGGACAGGATTTTCTACCCGCCACCGGATATTCTGACCTGGTGAGCAATGAAAGACAGTCCCAAATGGACAAACTCATCAAAACTTCAGTAGTCTCCACCCCGCCGCAGGAAACAAATTCCCTTGCTAAAATCGTGCTGCTTGTCCTCGTGGTCATTGTAGCCGGCAGCTTCACACTGGATCTCATCATAAGGAGATACAGGAAAAACAGTTCGGGACATACTACTCATTCTGAAGAGCAGCATGGGGTATTTGAAGAGAAAAATGTGAACCTGCCTAAAGGCCTTTATTATGACAAAACCCATACCTGGGCCTTCATGGAACAGGATGGCTCTGTTAAGATCGGCATTGATGATTTTCTGCAGCATGTAACGGGTCCCATCACAAGCATAGCTATGAAAAAACCCGGTGACAGGATTAAAAAAGGTGACCGTCTCTGCATTATCATTCAAAAAGGAAAGCATTTGAACATTTATGCTCCTGTTTCGGGAACTATAAAATCTTATAACCACCTGCTGTCCGGTAATTCTTCTATGATCAATACTGCACCCTATTCCGACGGTTGGGTTTATGTAGTCGAGCCAAGCAACTGGTCCAGGGAGATTGAATTCCTTTCCCTTGCAGAAAAATACAAGACCTGGTTAAACGGTGAATTCACCCGCCTCCGTGATTTTCTCGCTGCTTCACTTCAGGTCAACACACCAGGCTATGCCCAGCTTATCCTCCAGGATGGCGGAGTTCTTAAGGATTATGTGCTCGCAGATCTCGGGCCGGAAGTATGGGAAGATTTCCAGACTAAATTTATCAATACTGCCAGATAGTCTATGTTTTGCTTTGATGTATCCATAATACTAACAAAGTAAGTATGAGTATCAACCGACGTGGTTTTTTTAAAGTCCTGGGCGTTACCGGGGCGGCCCTGACCCTGGGCCGGGAGCTTAAGGCGGCCCCGGCTGGGAACGGGGAGATTGAATTCCGCGGAATTCTGTATGACTCTGCCCGCTGTAAAGGATGCCATGGCTGTGAATACGATTGCGCCGATGCTAACGGGCTACCTCCGCCCGATCCTGCCAAGAACCTTCCTCCTGTAAGAAAAACAAGTGAAACCAAACGCACCGTCGTCAATGAATACAACACATCCAAAGGCAAGGTTTTTATAAAGATACAATGCATGCACTGCGACGAACCCGCATGTGCGGCTGCCTGCCTTACACAAGCCATGCATAAAACAAAAGCAGGGCCCGTGATATGGAGAGGAGACAAATGTATGGGTTGCCGATACTGCATGGTTTCCTGCCCCTTCGATATTCCAAAATTCGAGTTTCACAGCCCTAACCCAAAGATACAGAAATGCGACATGTGTTACAACAGGCTTAAAACAGGCGAAATGCCAGCCTGTGCGGCCAATTGTCCGAATGACGCCCTGTTCTATGGCACACGCCGTCAGCTTGTTGCTGAAGCCCGAAAAAGGATTGTGGAAAATCCGAAGCTTTATGTCGATTATCTTTACGGAGAGCATGAAGCAGGGGGTACCTGCTGGATGTACCTCTCACCTGTCCCCTTTAAGGAACTGGGAATGAAAACAAACCTTTACAAAGGGTCATATCCCGCCCTCACCAAGGGTTTTCTTTATGCCGTACCTTCCGTTTTCGTGCTGTTTCCAGCAATGCTTGCAGGCATTTACCAGGCAACAAAGAATGATAATAAACCGGAGGAGGAATAACCATGGGCCAGGACTATCACATTGTATCAGATAATGATGGTAAGCCCGTCTGGAAGTTCCTTATGAGTGAACTCAAACCGAAAGGGAAAATTTTCACCCCTTTTAACATCATCTCGGTTCCGGTCATACTCCTTGGCCTTGTATTGATTATAATCCGCTTTTGGAAAGGTATAGGCTCTATCACAAACCTTACCCAGGAGGTTCCATGGGGCCTTTGGATAGGCTTTGATGTAGTTACAGGCGTCGCGTTTGCCGGAGGGGCCTATGTACTTACGTTCATGGTCTACATCCTGAATATGAAGCAATACCACTCCATTGTCAGGGTCACCGTATTGAACGGATTCCTGGCTTATGTATTCTATGCAGGTGCATTGCTTCTCGACCTGGGCCGTCCCTGGAATGTTATCAATCCCATCATAGGGAACAACTTCGGCGTGAACTCAGTACTTTTCCTTGTAGCCTGGCATTTCCTGCTGTATATGATAGCACAGCTCATAGAGTTTTCACCGGCTATCGCCGAATGGCTGGGTGCCAGAAGGATACATAAGATATTATCAGGCATGACCATCGGGGCCGTAATTTTCGGGATTACGCTTTCAACCCTGCATCAGTCGGGCCTCGGAGCTCTTTACCTGATGGCAAAAGAGAAAATTCACCCCTTATGGTATTCGGAATTCATCCCTATCATGTTTTTCGTTTCCA
>CAIJYT010000079.1 GCA_903824935.1 uncultured Bacteroidales bacterium
AATTTCAGTGACCTTTCTAGCGGCAATCCCTCGACCTGGAACTGGACATTCCAGGGAGGCAATCCTGCATCCTCATCAATCCAGAACCCCTCAAATATCATGTATACGGTTCCCGGAGATTACACGGTAAGCCTGGTCGTTACAAAACCCGGGATGAACCCCGACACCACCATCAAACCTGCATACATCCATGTATTTGAGAAACCGGCTGCAGCCTTTACTTCTGCTTCCTTATGTGCAGGTTCACCTGCTTCTTTCACTGACCAGTCAACCCATCCGGGTTCATCAATTACCAGCTGGGCATGGGATTTTGGTGATCCCTCATCCGGAAGCAATAATAATTCAAATGCTCAGAATCCTGTCCATATGTTTGCAACACCCGGCACTTATTCTGTAAGTCTGTCAATACAATCTACCGGTGGATGCACAGATATGATTTCACTGGAAACGAATATCGTTTCAACTCCTGGTAAAGCTTCGGCTCCGACAGGCAAGACGGTGATCTGCCAGGGTGGTACGGATATCCAGTATACCCTTACACCGGTTCCTACAGCCACTTCTTATTCATGGGTGGTAACACCGGATAATGCAGGGGTGATTACGGGAACTACCACTACTGCTACACTGAACGTCAGCAATACCTATACCGGCGCCCTTACTGTTAAAGCCGAAGCCGCCAATGAATGCGGAGCCGGTGCATTTTCGGATGAACTGCCGGTTAGCGTAATCAGCATTCCTGAAACCGCCGCCAAACCGACAGGTCCCGACAGCGTGAACACCAACAAGACAGCTGCGTCTGAATTCACTACCTCGGGTTCTTCAACAGCCAATGCATATGACTGGGTGATAGATCCTGCTGCTGCAGGGACCATCACGGGTAGTTCGACAAAAGGCACGGCAACCTGGACCAATAAATACTCAGGCATTGCAAAGATCAGCGTGAAAGCAAAGAATGACTGCGGCGACGCAGCAGCTTCTGTTGAAAAATCGGTGGTGCTTTTTGCCCCGACCGGAGTCAATGACGCCAGCAACCTGGGATTTGAAGTATTCCCCAACCCGACCGACGGCAAATTCACTATAAGTTTCAACAGCCGTTCTGCAATCAGTGTTGACGTGGTTATCTTCAATTCACTGGGTTCAACGGTGTATTCCGAGAAGGGAATGCAGATCAGCGGCCAGTTTAACAAGGTAGTTGATTTTACAGGCAAGGCATCCGGGATCTATTACATCAGGCTACAAAGTGAAGACGGAAACCTGATCAGGAAGCTTGTCATCGGGAAATAATATTGAAGCGTACGTTAAAAAAGAGGCTGTCCCTGGTTGAGACAGCCTCTTTTTTAATGGAGTTCAGCGAAGGGTTTTACTTAACTATCACAAGCTTCTTCACTGTCATGGCCTGTTCTGTCTTTATAATGAGCTGGTAGGTTCCGGCTTCTGCTGATGAGAGATCCGCTTCATATTCCTTCTCACCACTGAATTGCTTTTTGAGGATGCACCTGCCGTTCATGTCAATAACCTGTAAATCGAGTATGCCGGTGGTTCCGGCAGCAGGGACAATCCTGAACAAGCCTTTCGTGGGATTTGGTATAATTTTCAATCCTGCATCTTCCTGTCCTGATATTCCATTAGGCGCTTTCGCCTGGGTGAGGGTCACGGTCTGAACAGGGAGCCCGGTCACGGTAACTGAAATGCTGGCAATACGTGCCTGGGCTGTCTTGTTTTCGGTGTAATCAGCAACAATAGTCCCGTTGCCACTGCCGCCCTGGGTTACCGTGCACCATGAAGCATCGGTGGCCACAGTCCAGTTTGTATTTGAAGTCACCGTATAATTAGTGCTTCCCAGTGGAGAAGTCACATCTTTATTCAGGGGTGTTACATTCAGCTGTAAAGGTGCTCCTGCCTGGGTTAAAGTCGCACTCACCGAATCAATTCCTGCAGCATGAACCTTGATCATGGCTGTCCTTGGAGTGATCGCCGTATTTTCGGTAAATGTAACATGGATGGTATCAGAGCCTGAACCCGATCCTGTGAAAGTGATCCAGGAAGAATTACCAGTAACCGTCCAGTTTGTGTTGGACGTCACATAAAACCTGGTACTGCCCAGGGCATTAGTGACATTGGTATCGGGCGGTGTGATATTAAGAAGTATCGGAACCCCGGCCTGGCTAACCGTGACAGTCACGGGAGGCACCCCGTTTCCGGTAACCGTGATCTGGGCTACGCGGGGAGTTATTGAGGTGTTCTGATCATAGCTTGCAAAAATAGTATCCGTTCCTGTGCCTGAAGATGTTACGGTACACCATGATGAACCGCTGATTACAGTCCAGCTTACATTGGATGTTACAAGGAATTTTGTAATACCTGCCGGAGTGCCCACATTCTGGTTTGGCGGGGTCACAGTAAGGCTGGGTAATGCAGTGGTGAAACTTAAAGTATCTCCGTAATAGGTTGACGTAGACGCTTTACCGACCAGGCGGAAGAAATACTGCGTTCCCTGGGTCAAACCGGTAATGTTAGAATTGACAGGGATTGTCGAAGAGCCTGATCCTGCAGATTGTGAGCTTGTGGTATCCCCGAAACTGGTGGTTGTTCCGTAGTCAAAATGATACATGGTGGCCCAGCCGTTGGGATTTACAGTACCGTTCAGTGTTGAAGTTGTAACCAATATATTGGTTGCCGCAAGGGTATGCACTATCGGGACTATATTCGGATCCCAGCCGTGCAGGGTATCACCTGCAATGCCTGTAGGGTCAAGCCAGTCGTGAAGCCGTGTTGCAGCCGTACCTCCGTAATTCCACGACATGGCAAATTTCCCGTAGAAATCCCATAGCTGGGATGCTCCGCAGGCAGAGGGGCCTCCATGAAGCTGCCCAACCAGCAGATTATACTGGTCAAAGATAGGCGATCCCGAGGAACCGGGTTCGGTCACTCCGTCGCTCCAGAAAACCTGCCAGTGCGAATCGGCCGGAGTGCCCGACCATGTACCTGAAGCAAATGCCTGGCTGGAATAGGATATTTTTTTAATGTCTCCTGAAGGATGATGGATACCTGCTCCTGAATCTGCTGCTGTATCCTGCCGGTTCCACCCGGCGTAATAAACAGAAAAGTTCGCAGGAGGGGTTGAACTCATCTTAACGAGGCAGAAATCCGACGCGGCGTTCCTGGCATTCAACGTAGCTCCTGATATCGAATTATAAGGTGGTGATGACGGCGGGTTCTGGCAAGTGGGGCTTTCCCAGTTGAACCAGAAGATCCAGGTATTCGGGCTGCTGTAACAATGGTTTGCTGTTAATATATAAGGTGTTCCATCCTGGCTGGTGTTGTTTACCAGGGCGCCTGAACAAAAACCGCTGCCGCCTGAAACAAGCATGCAGGCCGACCTCACCTGGTTTTGCCAGCCGTCGGCCCTGGGGCAATGCACGTTATTATTGCAGGACCCTGAGCCTCCGAAGCCTTTGACGTAAGTGAAGGCATCACGGTACCCGTGGGTCACCCGGTTCAGATGGACCCTGCCCTGGAATGCTGTGCCTTTAGGCTCATAATACTCCATGATTATTTCTTCACCTTTGACAAGAGTGGTGGCAAAAACGCTGTCATCACGGTTATTGAAATCGGTGAACGCACCAATGACCTGTGTCCTGTCAGCATTGTATTCAAAAAATGTTGCCCCGGGAGGCAGGTGGTAATCATCGAATGTCAGGTTGATGCTGAGTGCTCCCGGGCATTTTATTCCAAGCCTCCACAGCCTGCCGCCGTTTGGGAGAACATCCCATACACCGGAAGTCGTCATATCGTAACTCACATATATGTTCCATCCGAACCTCCAGGGAATATCCTTATTGAGGTCGTTGGCCGAATCCTGCGCCAGCAGCTGCTGTACGTCAACTGCAGTCATTACTTTAATAGGGACCTGGCCTGTTATGAACTGTGTATTCTGAAAGCTCAGGGGCACACCTCCCTGGCTGATCTGGGAAAATCCTTTGAGGCTAAATCCCAGGATTGCAACAGTTAAACCAAAAATGTACAATTTTTTCATTTGATTTTTTTTATGATAAGTTTATCGATGCGGTTACCGTCAAGATCGACGATCTCGAACTCATAACCCAGGAAGCTAAATTTCTCCCCTGGTTTGGGGATATGTTTGAGTATGCTGATAGCGAGGCCGGCGAGAGTGTTGAACTTGATCCTCGATTTGTCAAAACCCTCGAGGTTGAATTCATAGGCAAATTCGTAAAATGGCATCTGCCCGTCGGCCAGCCAGCTCCCGTCGTCCCTGATGTTGATCTGGGGCTCATCGGGATCGGGTTCATTGAAATCCCCGACTATGGCCTCAAGGATGTCGTTCAGGGTCACCAGGCCCACAATAGACCCATATTCATCAACCACCAGTCCGTAATGTATCTTGTTCTCCTTGAAAAGTTCAAGGGATTCGTAAGCCGTGAGTGTTTCAAGCACCAGCTGGGCCGGCTTGGTATATTCATTCAGGTTGAGATCCATATCGCAGTTCGTCCTCAGAAACAGGTCCTTGATAAATACAACCCCGAGAAGGTTGTCAAGGTCGTCACGGCACACAGGGTAAACCGAATGCACATCCTCCCTCATGATCTTCCAGATATTTTCTGCATTTTCATTGATATCAAGCCACACGATATCTGAATAATGCGTCATCAGGGATGCAATTCTCTGATCGCCGAGATGAAAAACGCGTTCCACTATATCCTGTTCGATCTCCTGCACCTCCCCGTCATCTGTACCTTCCTGCACCATAGCCCTGATCTCTTCTTCAGTAACTTTTGAGTCTGCGGATGACTTTATCCCAAGAACCCCGAGGATAAAGTCGCTTAGTCTTGTCAGCAGCCAGATGACAGGGCGAAGGATTTTCGAAATGGCTACAACAGGGCGGATCATTACCCTGGAAATGCCTTCAGGGTTTATCAGCCCTATGCGTTTTGGAACCAGCTCACCTATAAGCATGGAAACAAGCGTGACCAGGATAACCACAATTGCCAATGCTATTGACTTCGCCAGGGTCGCTGAAACACCCGCGGAGACAAGCATTGCGGCCACACCTTCGGATATCCCTGCACCGCTGAAAACCCCTGTCAGAATCCCGATAAGGGTTACCACTATCTGAACGGTTGAAAGCACTCCTGCCGGCCGGGAGATCTGTTCAAGTGCAGCCTTTGCGCCTTTGTGCCCCGATTGAGCATCCATCTCAAGCCTGGTCCTTCGAGAAGAAACCATCGCTATTTCGGTCATTACGAATAAGCCGTTGACCAGGAAGAGTATGAAAAGGATAATTATTTCAGCTACCATTTTATTAAAATAAATGTTAAAAATTCATTTGTGCTTAGCAACGCACTTCATACAAGTTGCATCAGGTGTCCGGAGCGAGGCATTTCACACAAGCCGCATCAGGTGCGAGGAGCTTAGTGTCTTTTAGAGGAGCCTATCATCATATCGCTCCGCTGCACCGTAGCGGTGGTGTGAGATGCCTCGCTCCGGACATTTTCAATTAGCAATATTCTTTTTTCAAAGATACTCAATGTTTGGCAAAATACTTCCGTACCTTTGTACTTATTCAGATTCAATAAATGAAAATCAGGTGTTTTCTTTTTACAGTTCTTGTTTTATGCAGCCTGTATTCACACTCCCAGAGGTTGTCAAGCCAGCCTGAGATAACTCCTGCAGGCAAAGGTATAGTGAACCCGTATGTCGACAATATCGGTTACTGGAAATTGATGGTCAGAATGGGTTATGTTAAGCCACAGGCCTACTTTCCCTGGGTTGCTGCTAAACAGGGATCATCCATTATCCATGCTGCGGGGGTCCAGCCCCAGGATTCACCTGATGTCCCTGTTACAGGGGAAAGCGATTTGACCCAGAGCGAAAATTCGGTGTTCATTGATCCCATGGATGAGGATAATGTGTTGAATTCCAATAATTCGACTAACTGGAACCAAGGTATGGCCTCTTATTATTACGGGGCTGATTCCTATAATTCTTCTAACAATGGGATCACCTGGGCCGGTTCCTACCATGGTGCAGGTCTGCCCAATAACGGGGACCCTGCGGCAGCGATCAGCTTCGATGGGCGGTGGTATGTAGGCAAGATCAACAACAGCTGGGGGCAGAATGTGGCTTACAGCACAGACCATGGAGCTACCTGGCAGGACATACAGGTGGCAGCGTGCCCGTCAAATCTGAACGGACTGCTGGATAAAAACCATTTATGGGTTGATAATTCCGCGGCGAGTTCCTTCCGGGGAAATGTGTACACGGCCTGGACTGATTTCATCATCACTTCACCCGACACCAACCAGGTCCAGGTCTCAAGGAGCAACGACGGCGGTCTTACATGGACCAGCCCCTTCGCAGTAAGCAGGGGTGTGAATGCCGGGAAACTGAATCATGGGGTGAATATCGCCACAGGGCCCCTTGGACAGGCCTACCTTGCCTGGAGCATTTATGACACCTGGCCTGCCGATGAGAACGCTATCGGCTTTACCATCTCCTATGACGGTGGAAGCATCTGGCAGACCGCCCACCGCATCATCTCCAACATCAAGGGCATCAGGATCAGCATGACCAACAAAGCCATGCGCGTTAATTCCTTCCCGTCGATGGCTGTCGACCTCAGCAACGGTCCTGACCGCGGCACGATTTACCTGGTCTGGGCCAATAACGGGACTCCTGGTGTGAACACCGGCAGCGATATCAATGTGTATCTCATCAAGTCCTTCGACCAGGGAGCGACCTGGTCAGTCCCCGTGAAAGTCAACCAGGACACCCCGGGCCTGGGCAAAGAGCATTATTTCCCCTGGATCACTGTCGATGCAGTAACCGGGGGTATATGCGTGATTTATTACGACGACAGGAACGTCTCTTCGACTGAAGCCGAAACCTGGGTCTCATACTCTTATGACGGTGGCAATAGTTTTTCAGATTTCAGGGTGAGCGACGTTTCATTTACCCCGTCCCCGATACAGGGACTGGCTTTCAGCTATTTCGGTGATTATATCGGTATACAGTCCCTTAATATGAAGGTATACCCGGTGTGGACCGATAACCGTTTGCCCGGGGGGCAGCCCATGACATGGACCTCTCCTTTCAACCTTGGTCCGAATCCCGGCCAGGCGTGGGTAATGTACAATTCCAATG
>CAIJYT010000080.1 GCA_903824935.1 uncultured Bacteroidales bacterium
ACTTCGCTACTTCGCTACTTTTTTTTATTTCGCTATTTCGCCACTTCGCCACTTCGCTACTTTTTTTATTTCGCTATTTCGCCACTTCGCTACTTCGCTACTTTTTTTTATTTCGCTATTTCGCCACTTCGCTACTTCGCTACTTTTTTTATTTCACTTTTAATCTATTGACGAGTTTATCGAGAAATGGAACTGGCTGCCGTTGGCACCCGGTGCATTCGGGATAGGATCCAACCCATAACCCCAGTCAAGTCCAAGCAATCCGAACATCGGCAGAAAAACTCTTACTCCCACACCAACCGAACGGTAGACATTGAAAGGATTGAAATTTCTCCAGATATACCAGTCATTCCCTGCTTCAAGAAATGCAAGCCCGTAGATCGTGGCTGAAGGATTCAGCGAAATAGGGTACCTGAGTTCGAGGGTGTATTTTGTATAAACAGTCCCGCCAAGCACTGTATTGGGATAACCCGGGGTCAGAGAGTTATTGACATATCCCCTCATCCCGATAAGCTCTCTTCCGTCCATATTATTATATCCTGTAAGCCCGTCTCCCCCAAGGTAAAATCTCTGGAAAGGAGTAACTCCAAGGTCATAGTTATAAGCTCCAAGCACACCGAACTGTATCCTGGGTGACAGCACCAGTTTCTGGATAAGGTTGATGTACCAGGCGCCTTTGAACTTGAATTTCCAGAATTCGACCCATTTGTATTTTTCATTCACTGTCATAGTGTTGTAATCCACCTTCCCGTTGAATAAGGAATAAGGAGGTGTGAATTCGCCTGTGATGGTGAATTCCGAACCGTTCCTCGGGAAAATGGGAGCATCAACGGAATTCCTAGAAAGAATGATGGAATAGTAGAGTGCATTGTATGTGCCGTTACCTCCGCCGAAAGTAAAGATCGAAGAGTAATTCTGGGTTGTATACTTATTGTAGGTCAGTGACTGGTAAAGTGTAAAATAATTATCAGGCCATTTCAACTGTGAACCAAGGCCAATTGAAACCCCGTCGATCTTGAAATAGCCGTACAAGGGATCGCCGCTGGAAAGGCCGTTGGTATAGCGTGAATGGACGTATGAAAGGCTCAATGCCAATGGTTTTTTACCTCCGACCCAGGGCTCGGTAAACGAGAAGGCATAACTGTAATACCCCACACCGTATGTCTGGAACCTCACACTGAGCTTTTGTCCGTCACCTGCCGGAATAGGTCTCCAGGCCTTGAAGTTTATAATATTTCTAAGCGAGAAATTGTTAAATGACAAACCCAGGGTTCCTATGATCCTGCCGTAACCCCATCCACCCGACAACTCAACCTGGTCGGCCGAGGTCTCTTCAACCCCGTATTCAATATCCACCTGGCCAAGGTCAGGTCTCGGGTTGACGTTTGGAGTCAGTTTTTCCGCGTCAAAATATTTCAGCTGTGCGAGCTGGCGCTGCGACCTGATAAGATTATCCCTGCTGAACAACTGCCCGGGCCTCGTCTGCACTTCACGCAGTGCCACATGATCATTGGTCTTTGTATTTCCCTTGATACTAACCTTGCTGATAGTAGCCTGGGGGCCTTCACGCATTCTGATCTCAAGGTCAACCGAGTCATTTTCAACCCGGGTCTCAACCGGCACCACGTCAAAAAAGAGATACCCGTCGTCCATATAAAGAGATCTGACATCAGCACCGTTGGGGTTATATGACAAAGCCGTTTCCAGGGTTTGCTGGTCATATACGTCTCCTTTTTTAAGCTTGAGGAATTGGCTCAGCACGGTGGATGAATATTTGGTATTGCCCACCCAGGCTATATTACGTATATAATATTTCGGACCTTCTTCAACCCAGATGTCAATATTGATAGAACTTTCATCGAAGTTCGAAATAGAGTCCCTGGTAATCCTCGCATCCCGGTAACCGAGCGCACTATAACGCTTGATCAGGTTCTGCTTGTCTTCCTCGTAATCCTCGGGTATGAATTTTGACGACTTGAAGATCCTCAGCCTTACCGTATTTGTTCCCTGCTTTTCAATATCGTTCGCAATTTCAGTAAAATCAAGGGTTGCCGCATGATAACCGGTTTCAGCGATCATCTCGCTGGCGCCGTCAAGCGGGTTGAACACGCTTTTTTCCTTGGTCTTCTTCATTGCCGCAGCAATCAGTTCATGGGTAAGCTGTGTATTCCCATGGATGCTCAGGGAATAGATCTTTACCCTTTCGCTTTTGTTGATAATGATGAATAGGACCACATCATTGGCAGTAGCAGAATCCTTTTTCTGCTGAATATTGATCTGGACATTCAGAAAACCTTTATCAGTATAAAATTTCCTGATGATGTTCTTTGTTTTAAGGATCATGTTGTCGGTAACATACTCACCCTTGACAAGCCTGATCTTTTCTCGGATGTCATCCGCATCGGATTTTTTAATGCCGACAAACTGGAACTTCGACAGCCTTGGCCTTTCCTTCATCCAGATATCAAGAAATATCTGGTTATCGACAACTTTGGATATTGAGATCTGGATATCCTCGAAAAGTCCCTGGTCCCATAGTTTCCTAAGGGCCCCGGTGATCTTGTCGCTGGGCACTTTGATCTTTTCGCCGACGGTGAGGCCCGAAAGCATGATCAATACATTCCCGTCGAGGTACTTGACCCCGCTCACGGTAATTCCTCCGATAATGTATTCTTTCGGGTTTCCATAATCGGGTAAAGCCTGCTGGCCGATAGTAATCTGGGCCCTGGAAACCGGAACGAGAAGTACGAGAAGCAGGAAGAGTATCAGAAAACGTTTATCCATCCTATCGGCTATGCATTTTTTGTTCAAGTTTATTGATCTGTTCGCTGGTCAGTCCGAACCTTCTTTCCCTCTGCTGAAAATCAACGATAGCAGCATAGAAATCTTCTTTTGAAAAATCAGGCCATAAAACCGGGGTAAAATATAATTCCGCATAGGCTATCTGCCATAGCAGGAAATTACTTACCCTGTATTCACCACTGGTCCTTATAAGTAATTCGGGTTCAGGAATATTATGAGTAGTCAGAAAACGGTTGAAACAATCAGCGTCAATTTGATCAGCCTCGAGATTTCCGTTCTTTACTTCATTAATGATGGACTTTACCGCCTCCAGTATCTCCCACCTGGAACTATAACTGAGAGCCAGCACGAGAGTAAGTCCTGTATTGCCTGCAGTCGCCTGCATTGATTTGGTCAATTCTTTCCGGCTCCCGGATGGAAGGCTTTGAAGGTCGCCTATTGCTTCGAGACGGATATTGTTCTTCATCAGGGTTTTCATCTCCTTGTGAAGTGACTTCACCAGGATACGCATCAGGGCATCGATCTCATATTTAGGTCGGTTCCAGTTCTCGGTCGAGAAAGCATACATTGTGAGCCAGCCAATTCCAAGTTCAGCAGCAGCCTCTACCGTGTTCCTCACAGAATCCACCCCCCTCTCATGACCAAGAGTGCGGGCAAAACCCTGCTTCTTTGCCCAACGCCCATTCCCATCCATGATGATGGCAACGTGAGCAGGCAACTTTTTAATGTCAATCTTTTCTTTTAAGCTCTGTATGGTCATGTATAGGTTAATGCTCTAAATCTCTGCAACGCCTTGGCGATAGCAGGTTGAATTTGTATGTCAGCGTGATGCCGCTGAATGAATACCAGTCGTTCGTCCTCGAATTCCCTCTCTGCATCCCGGGAGTGTAGCTCAGGGTGGGATCCGAAAGGTACTGTGAAGGATCATCCTTGTTTATCGCTGGACCGTCAAGATAATAGGTCTTGCTCACATCGTCAAGATAATCGGTAAAGGTTTTGTGGATCTCCCAGAACACTGTAAGACCAAGCCTCCTGGCCAGGCTTATCTTTACTCCTAAACCGAAAGGTATGCTGAAGGAATAAGTTTTATAGGGTGTCCTTCCTTCATATCCGACATTCTGCCCCTCAGTTCCTAAATCCCTTAACGAGACACCCCCGTTCTTAGGATTAAAAAGAAAAAATGAAAATCCGGTGTAAATATAAGGAGTTATCCAGTTCTTGCGGCTTCCGATATAAAAATCGAAGAAATTAAATTCCGCTTCAGCCGAGATATCCGTTACCGGGCTCTCGAAGGCAAGGTTCCTTTCGGGCATGAATTTCGACTGGGCCGAATTACCCTTGACCGTCCCCCTGTATGCACTAACCTTCACTGCCCAACGGTCGTCGATATTGTATCTCACGAGTGCCCCGTAAGCAAGCTGGTAGTTCTGAAAATGCTTCCCGGGGTTCAGATCGCCGAGGTAATAACTCCCCCCCCCGTATAAACCCACTTCTATAGTCTGTGCATAAATCTGCTCAGTGTAAAAACAGAATAAACCTGCAGCAAGAAAGGGCACCCAAATCATTGGTGTCCAGCTTTTTTCTGCCTGTAATCCCTTAAACATAAATGAGCTGCTTTTTTAACAATCTATTTAAACGCTAAAATCCTGATTTTATTGGATAAACTTTTATTAAGAATTTGCATTAATTCCGGACATCCAGGCCCCAGTTCAGTTTATCCCTGAGAGTATTGAAAAATGAAGCATCCTTAAGCCTCAGGACATTGATCCTGAAATCGGCTTTCCGGATAACCAGTTCAAGGGGATTTTCAACCTCTTGAATACGTGAATCCATGCTTACAAAGAATGATGTTTTTTCACCGCTGATCAGGATGCGTATTTCAACATCATCCCTTAATACCACGGGCCTTACTGTAAGATTATGGCTTGCAATAGGAGTTATGACAAAAGATCCCGCATCAGGAGCAATGATGGGCCCTGTACAGCTGAGTGAATACGCTGTGGAGCCGGTGGGAGTGGATACTATAAGGCCGTCGGCCAGGTACGAATTAAGGAAATCACCGTTGACCCATGTCCTGATCGTAAGCATCGACATGGGTTTTGCCTTATAAACGGTAAGTTCATTCAAAGCAAAATTGAAAGGACTGAACAAACCGGTACCTGTCTCAAGTTTAAGCAGGGTGCGATGGTCAAGCTTATAATCTGAAAGGAGGATGGCATCAATGGCTGGAACAATCTGTTCCCTGGAAATGCTTGAGAGAAAGCCAAGCCTTCCCATGTTGATCCCCGTCAGAAGAATGCCTGAATCGCCAACTACTGTCACCGCATCCAGCATGGTACCATCCCCGCCTATGGAAAATAAAATATCGACCTTGCCCCGGATATCATCCTCAGTATTAAAAAGCAGAGGTTTAACCTTGCTCTTAAGTCTTCCGTTTACGGTATTAAAAAAAGGTTCATAAAAATACAAGGGCAGGCCCGCTGGTTCAAGCTTATCCACAAGGATTTGCAGAAAAGGCAACACCCCTTCTGCCAGCTGTTTTCCGTAAATGCCAAATCTCATCAGGAAGGCTGATTTTAAAATAGTTTGCAAAGATACGGTAAAATAGGATACAAAAAAGGGTCAGATTGGAGCAATAAAGTGAAGGTAAAGCCCTGGTTTGCCGAGGAGATTCATTGAGCCTTCCACCCTGATAACCACGTCATAATAAGTCGTAAAATCAAGACCAAGCCCGAATCCCATCATAAATGTATTCTGAAGGGAATTGAACGGGATATTAACCTCATCATATCCGTAAGCTTTCTGCCGGTAGGCATAGACATACCCCATGTCGGTAAAAACATTAAGGTATAATGCCAGGGGAACAGTGTTGAACTTATTGGTCCTGATGAAGTTAAGCTTTTCAACCCTTTCGGGAATCAATGCAAATTTGATATTGTTTTTAAACACAAGGTAATGCTGTCCGTCCACAACATAATACTCATACCCCCTTACGAACTCCCGGCCATAGCCCAAGCCCTTCTGCAGGTAGTAGGGTTGCTGGGATTCGAAACTGAGCTTCCCCAGCAATGAAAACGCATAATACCATCGGTCGGTAAGCTGAAAATACTTGCGGAAAGTCGATTTGATATAAGTGTCATGGGTAAACCAGTAAGGAAAGGAATGGTTCAGTTCCAGGTCGAAATACCATCCGTTCAAAGGATAGTACTGCACATCCCTGTGATCGTTCCTGTACTGGTACCAAAGGGTTGCAAAATCCTGGTTGTTGCTGAACGACAGGGAAAAGCCCGGGACATGCAATACAGTATCCTGCAGGTAATAATGATTATAGGCAAGCCGTATGGTATGGATCACGTATATATTCGGCCTTAAGAGCAGGTCGGCAAAAGCATAGGTCAGCTCCTTGGGATAGCTGTTTGTCCCGTTGTAATACAATGGCTTGTTGTCAATGGTCTGAATGGCCACCTGGTGGTTGAGTTCGATGTCAGCCCCGAATCCTGCTCCTATGGTCTGCTTCCTGTTAACATAGGGTATTTTGTAGGTAAAGCCATACTTCTGGTTGAACCCGAAATGAGTGATGATCTTCAGGGTTTCATTCCTTCCCCTGACATTGAAGAATGTAAAATCAATTCCGTAGGTCAGCTTTGTCCAGTCCCAGGTCTGCAGCCAGGCATTGATATTCTGGTCCGACAGCTGAAAATACGGGATGGGCCAAACATACCAGCGCTCAATGACCTCTATACGCAGGTTTAAACGGTTCGAGCCATGGTCAACACTTGTATCCAGGGTCACGAAATTGAACAAACGGGTATTGAAAATATTCTCTTTTGCATGCTCCAGGATGTCGGGCAAACTGGCGATTTTCAGCGTGTCACCTTCTTTGAATTTCAATTCACGGAGGATGATGTTAGGGTGAGTGATGCGGTTCCCCGAAATGCTGATCTTTCCCGCAATGACATACGGGTCCTGCGCCCCTGAACTCAGGGAGGAAACAATTAAAAACAGAACCATGGCCTGTTTCAGCAAGCGGTTAACTGCTGCTGCCCCCTGTTGCATGACTCAGATATTTAAGTAATTCATCAGGGAATCGAAGCGGTCCTGCAAGCCATCGGTAAAGGAATCTTGCTTTGACCAGCTTGCTTTGACAAGGTAGTTGTAACGGTAAAAGGTCTGCAATACGGCACCGATATCAACCCTGTTCAGCTTGATCGTAATCTCGAGTTTCGTGGAATCAGGATGTGAAGTAATATATAAACTAAGGATCTTGGCATCGTTTGATTCGACTATACCTGCAATTTCGGTAAGCAGGTAATCTTTCTCATTGATTTCAAGCACTATAATGCCACCCGGATGTTTCAGGGTTGTGATCGAAGAAAGTGCCCCGACCAGGTCGGGAAGTGAAATCACTCCCATATACTGGTTTTTTATGTTCAGTACAGGCAGAATCGTAAGTTTTTGATCAGAACAAATCAGGAAAGCATCATAAATGTGCTGATTTTCAAATATATACGCTCTGCTCAGCACAATTTTTCCATCCCATACCGGCTGTTCAAACTCGCCCCTGTTATAGATATCTGAATCGGAGATAAGCCCTATAAAGTCTAGCTCATTCACAACTGGGAGGTGGGAGACCCGGAGTTCATCCATCAGCCCAAGTGCATCCGAACCGATGTCGGAAGGTCTCA
The DNA here is from genome assembly GCA_903824935.1 of uncultured Bacteroidales bacterium. Taxonomy (GTDB): domain Bacteria; phylum Bacteroidota; class Bacteroidia; order Bacteroidales; family FEN-979; genus CAIRDP01. Next base: position 7,488 of record CAIJYT010000080.1, read on the forward strand.
GTGCTATTATTGTATCGTTGATGAGGTCTTTAGCTATCATTGAGAATGCTAAGATAACTATTATATCTCATATGGCTTACCTTCCCTCCGTCCAGAGCGGCTTTCACGGCACAACCAGGTTCATGGGTATGAGTGCAGTTCTTATACTGGCAGAAAGGCAGTAGCCTTTCCATTTCAGGGAAACACCTTGGAATCTCATTATGGTCAAAATCAATGAGCCCGAATTCCCTGATTCCGGGTGTATCTATAATAAACCCGCCCCCGCTTATTTCATGCATCTCGGCAAAGGTGGTGGTATGCATACCCTTGAGATGCACACCGGAGATCTTACCTGTTCGGATATTCAGCCCTGGTTGTAAAACATTGATCAGGGCTGACTTCCCTGCTCCCGAATGACCCGAGAACAGATTGATCCTGCCTTTCAGCACCTCCCGGAGTTCAGTGATATTTGTCCCTTTAAGGGCTGAAACCGTATAACAATGGTATCCTGCATTTTCATAAATATCCCTGAGTTCATCAAGCAGGCGCAAGATGTCTTCCCCGTAAATATCGGTCTTGTTGAACACCAGGCTTGCAGGGATGTAATAACCTTCGGCTGTAACAAGGAAACGGTCAATAAACCCGGTGGAAGTGCGGGGTTCTGCCAGTGTAACAATGAGATAGGCATGGTCAAGGTTTGCAGCGATGATATGTGAAACCTTGGAAAGCTTGGTAGCTTTGCGGATGATGTAATTCTCCCGGGGATGGATATTTGTTATCATCGCATTCCCGTGCTGAAGGTCAGGCTCGAGATCCACCCTGTCGCCTATGGCTACAGGGTTCGTATGTTGAATGTCCCTGATCCTGAACTGCCCTTTAAGCCTGCAGTTCACTGTACTGCCGTCATCAAGGCGCACCCTGATCCAGCTACCGGTCGATTTTATGACAAGTCCTTCCAAAGATCAGGGGAAGAAATAGTGTTTCTTTACCGGTTTCCTCACATCCCGGATACCATCCAAGCCATCTTTGAAAACCACGAAATCACCTGGTTGAATATTGAAATTGCCTTCATTGGTCTCAATTTCCTCCCGTCCAGGCTGTTTGATTAAAACCATGCTCATTTTTATTTTTATTGTAAAATTATAAAAAATTGTTATTTTTGATCGGATTAAATTGCCGCCTACGATGAGACCTATCACTTATTTCACCCTGGCTTTCGCGCCGGTAGTTGCCCTTGGCATGTATTTTTACCTTGGGCGAAAGTATGGAAAAGCTTTCCAGAAAGTAATGATCCAGAGCTTCCTTGCCGGGATGCTGGGGGTCTCCGTCCTCGCAGCCGCCAAGATCCTTTCTACAGCGCTGGGGCTTAACGATCTTCGCAGCATGAAGCGTTTGCTGTTCTATTCATTCATCACCATCGGCCTTGCTTCCGAACTTGGCAAATTCGTTCTATACCGCTATTATATTGTTCCTAAAAAAGTCATAGACCGGCCTATCCACGGAATTACCATGTCGGTGATGGCTACTCTTGGCTTTTGTTCACTTGCCCTGCCCGGCTTTATGCTTCATTTTTTCCACACCCAGCCTGCCTATCCCGAGACCCTGTATATGTTCATCTTTGTACCGGCAAATATAATTTTTGCCGTGGTGATGGGTTTCTTTGTTGGAATGGGCAAGTTCATCAAGACTTATTTCACCTTCACGCTCACTGGTTTATTCGGGGCGGTCTTTTTTCACGGCTTGTTTATCTTCACCCTGATGACCCAGGATTTCAAACTTCTCAGCCTGTTTGCGTTTGGATCTACAGTAATAGTATTCATACTCGGGATCAAAGCAGCGGTGACTGAACCTGAGATCGACTGACCGAAAAAAGCTTTCCCGGCTTACACTGCACCACATTTTCAATTTCCAGGTTTAGCAAAGCTGCTGCAGTTTTGTTAACAGGTAGTCCGCTTTTCCTGCTGATCTCATCTATGCTGAGATCCCCTTCGGCAAAAAGCAAATTAACAATCTTATCCTCGTCCATGGTCAGGGGGATGAACAGTTTCGGCTGAACAACAGAGGCTGTAACCCGGGTTTCCTTCCATTTCATTTCAAATATCAGATCATCCGCGTTCCTTATGATATCTGCTTTCTTTTGTTTGATAAGCATGTTGCATCCACAAGAAAATTTATCGGTCACCCTGCCCGGCACTACAAAAACATCCTTGTTATAGGTGTCTGCAATACCAGCAGTTATCAGCGCCCCACCCTCTAATGCGGCTTCTATCACGATGATAGCATCGCAAAGGCCTGCAATGATCCTGTTCCTCATAGGGAAATTCTCCCTGTCGGGTTCGGTACAGCTGAAAAATTCGGTGACCAGACCTCCCTGCTCCAGCATTTTCTCTGCCATGATCCTGTTATTGCCCGGATATATCCTGTCAAGCCCGTGCCCAAGCACCCCTGCCGTATCCAATCCGTTATCCAGCGCAGCCCGGTGAGCCTGGCTGTCGATCCCGTAAGCCAGTCCGCTCACGATCAGGGGAGATTCCTCTCTCAGCCCCTGTATGAGTTCCCGGGTGACGGATTTGCCGTATTCGGTTGCGCTGCGGGTGCCTACCACCCCTATTACCTTATCGGCGTTCAGGTCGGCATTGCCCTTGTAAAAAAGATAAACCGGGGAATCATAACAATCGGCCAGCCTCCAGGGATAATCCTCATCAAGGAAGAACAACACCCTGATCTTATATTTTTCAATGAATTTCATTTCCCTTTCCGTCCTTTTCCACAAGACTTTATCGTTCAAACCATACCTTACAGCCTTTTCAAGCCTGGGATGTATGCCGGCAAGTTCCCTGTAATGATCGAACACGTTTTTAGCGCTTTTGAATTGCCTGATGAGATTTTTACCTGTTACACAGCCCACACCAGGTATCTGGCTCAATGCAAGGGTGTACATTAACGAATTTTGGTCCATTGTTTTTTTCTCTTATCTTTATCCGCCCAGATCGGGAAAGTGACAGGTTTATAAAATTTATTTATTGAAGACTTCTGAGCCCATAACCCTTGTGTGCCCCCTCGATTGGGGGATTGGCCACGCTTCACGCTGTGTTCCGATAGTGAATGCGCTCAGGATGCAGGGATGGAATGTGATAGTTGCTGCCGACGGAAGACCCTATGAATTTTACAGGTATGAATATCCCAAACAGGAGTTGCTGCGATTCCCGGGGGTTGAGATAAGGTATCCTAAGGGAAACAGCATGATCCTTGCAATGGCAGCAAGAGTTCCCCGCCTAGTGGCAGGTCTCAGGGATGAACATAATTTGCTTAAAAAACTCGTAATTGAAACCGGGGCAAACCTTGTAATCTCCGATAACCGCTACGGCTGCTGGCATCCTCATGTAAAATCGGTGTTCATGACACACCAGCTGAACATCATGATGCCTTCGGGTTTTGAATTTGCCTCATCCTTGCTTAAAAGAATCAACTATTCATTCATTCTAAAATTTGACGAATGCTGGATACCCGATTCCGAAGATGAAGGCGGGCTTTCAGGCCGTCTTTCCCATTGCCTCAGGCTGCCCGATCACTGCCATTTTATAGGTCCGTTGTCACGTTTGTCGGCTCCTCTGCCCGAACCTGCCGCCCTCCCCTGCCCTGCCGCTGAAATTTTTGTATTGCTTTCAGGGCCTGAGCCCCAGCGCAGTATTCTCGAGACCATGCTTATTGATCAGTTAAGAACCACATCCCATACTGCTATTATTGCAGGGGGCCGCACCGAATCTGATGAAACAATGATAATTGACGGACGTATCAAGCTGTTCGCCCGGCTCGGATCAGACCTGGTGAAATACTATATTCAAAAATCCGATCATGTAATCTGCAGGAGCGGATATTCCACCCTTATGGATCTTGCAGCACTTGGAAAAACAGCCATCCTGATCCCTACTCCAGGTCAGACAGAACAGGAATACCTTGCCTTAAGGCTCTCGAAAATGAACGTTCATTATTCAGTTGCCCAGGAAGAGTTTCAGCTCAGCGAGGCCCTGTCAGAAAGCAAGGGATATAAAGGATTAATGGTTCAGAACGATTATATGGTACTGAACCAGAGGCTGAAAAGGCTGTACCATCAGGCAATGGCTTTCCGGGCGCGGTAAACCAGGTAAATTCCAAGAAGCACAAATGGGATACTCAGCAGCTGACCCATGTTCAGCGCCATCCCGTTTTCGAATCCAACCTGAGGCTCTTTCAGAAATTCAACAAGGAACCTTAAACCGAAAACAAGGATGAGGAAAAGCCCGAATAAAAGACCAGGCTCAGGTTTTCCTTTTTTGATATAATACAGTCTCCATAGAAATAGGAAGAAGATGAAATAACTCAGGCCTTCATAAATCTCTGTCGGATGACGGGGGTCCAGTGCTTCGGCCGGGTTTGCGGCACGGAGAAAATAAAACCCCCATGGGAGACTTGTTACATGACCGAAGATCTCGGAATTCATGAGATTGCCGGTCCTGATACACAATCCGGACAATGCAACTACGATCACTACCCTGTCCATGACCCATAAAAAGGTCAGCTTGTTCCTCATGCCGAATATCCATATCGCAAGTATGATGCCGATCGCAGCACCGTGACTGGCAAGGCCTCCCTCCCATACTTCAAGGATCTTCAAGGGATGTGTAAGATAATAGCCTGGTTCATAGAAAAGACAATGACCCAGCCTGGCACCAACCACGGTTCCTATGACCATATAGGTTGTAAGTGTGTCGAGCTTGGTTACTTCTATGCCTTCTTTTTTAAAGAACTGAAGCATGATAAAATACCCGAAGAAAAAAGAGGAAGCGAACAGAAGTCCGTACCATCTGATAGTGAGGCTTCCGAGATGAAAAAGATCAGGGCTCGGGTTCCAGTGGATGTATGCAAGTATGGCATTCATAAAGTCAGGATTAAGTAGCGAAGTAGCGAGATAGCGAAATAAATAGCGAAATGTTTAAAATTCAGTTTTCGCTACTTCGCTACTTTTTTCATTTGTACTCCTTTATTCGTTTGTTAAACAACATATCCATTTCCTTCGCCAGTTTCGGTTGTTTATTATCAGTGGCAATCAAGGAAATCCTGCGGATCATTCCCATATTTGTATTGATATCGCCCTGGAAATACTGACGGTAGTTCGGATCATACGACATGTAATAATCCAGGTTCTGGGTAAGGATCTGTGAGACCCTCCTCATGATCTTATTAGCCTGGGCGGTATCCCCGGCTTTGTAATATACTTCTGCATATGGCAGCATGTAAATATCGTACGTGATCTTCGAATCAGGGAAATTGGTAAGGTATGAATTAAGCAGCTTCACCGCTTCCAGCTTCTTATCCATGTTAAGCAGCGACTGTGCAACCCTCATGACATTGGTCTTCGGCCGTACTGAGTTATTCAGGCTCTCAGGATCAATATATACATGGGGATCGGCGAGGTTACCCCACTTGCATTTGTTCATCAGGATATCGTATGATGTCAGTGCATCGATGCCGCCCATGCCCTTTATATAATCGGCAGAATCGGCAGGAACGGGCATGAACTTATAAACAAACCCCGTAACACTGCAGTATTTTTCGAGGTTGAACACATGACTAACACTTCCGGGAGACGCAAAATACAACGGACGTTTCCAGTTATTGGTAGCAACGAAATCCAGCAGCATAATATCATTCTTGTACAACTGGTTTCCCCGAAGCGTCCAGTAGATGGTATCAACCATTTTATCTTTAAGGTGGATGGGCACAATCCCGTACTTCAGGCAGGTTTCTTTATCCACGGCAAGTTTTACGTTCCTTGAGGGAATGAACTTGATCTTTTCACCATTCTGAAGTGTGAGGAAAGTCTGAGGGTCGTCGCTTTTAATAAAATCTATAATGTCTTTAAGGTTCACATACCCTTTGACCCCGATGTCATAAAAAGGTATTATCTCATTTTTACCCGTTCCGTATGATTTCCTGTCAAGGGTAAACGGAAGAGGTTCCGAATCATACATCTTCTGGTAAAGCTGGTCGATATACCATCCGCCTGAGGCGAGCATATAATTGACAACCCTTACATCAGTCCTGATGCCTTCAACCTCCTGGTCGTACCAGAGCGGGAAAGTGTCGTTATCCCCGTTTGTGATCAGGATTCCCTGGGAGCCGCATGAATTCAGGTAGTTTGCAGCAAAATCACGGCATGAATATTTGCCGCTGCGGTCATGGTCATTCCAGTTCTCCTTTGCCATGTTCACAGGGACAAGCAGCGAGCAGAATGCAAAGACCAGCGCGATTGCAAGGTATTCCTTTTTAAAGTATTTTTTAGCCAGGCCGATGAGGTAGAGCACACCAAGCCCAATCCAGATGGCGAATGCATAGGTTGATCCGCAGTAAGAATAATCGCGTTCACGGGGCTCGAAAGGCTTCTGGTTAAGATAGATCACAATGGCAAGGCCTGTCATGATAAAAAGCATGGTGATTATCAGGGTCCCGTGTGAATCTTTTTTGGCCTGGAAGAATAAGCCAATAAGCCCCAGGATCAGGGGCAGCATATAATAATTGTTCGTGCCCCAGTTCTTTTTGCTGTCGGGTATTTTCACCTGGTCATGCCCAAGCCTCAATTTGTCGATAAAAGGAATCCCGGTCAGCCAGTTACCGTCTTCGACCCCGCCGAAACCCTGAACGTCGTTTTGCCTTCCCGCAAAATTCCACAGGAAATACCTCAGGTACATCCAGCCAACCTGGTAGGTGAGAAAATATTTCAGGTTTTCTGTAAAAGTAGGCTTGTTTACAACTGTTGACTTGCCGTCTTCATCAGTGATGGTAACAGGCACGCCTGCCCCCCCCCATCTCTTGTAAAAATCCAGGGTACCCTTGCGATCTCCTTCGCTGCTCCATATCCTTGGGAAAATCGTCATGAAACGCGGATCATAAACAGGAATGGTTCCCTTACGGTCATCCACAACAACATATTTATGAGAAGCCGAATCATGAGCATAAACCGGGCTGCCATCCTCATAACCAACAATAGGTGCATTATAATACTGCCCGTAAAGCAGAGGCCAGGTTCCGTATTGTTCCCGGTTCAGGTATGACACAAGTCCAACAATATCCTTCGGGTTATTTTCATTGATGGGAGTGTCGGCATTAGCCCTGATGACAAGGACCAGGAAGGTTGAGTACCCGATGAGCAGAAATGCGAAAGAAAGGATAATTGAATTGATGAGCGGGCGGCTGGTCTTTCTTGTGTACCAGAGCCCCCATACGATCAAACCTGTGAGAAGAATGAGATAAAAGATGGTCCCGCTCTGGAAAGGCAGACCTAAAGAGTTTACGAAAAGTATCTCGAACTTCCCTGCCAGGTTGGGTATCCAGGGAATCACGAAATACATGATGAATGCCAGCACGAATATTGAAACAAGAAGGGTCAGGAACAAGCCCTTGCGTGTTGTCTTGAACTTTTTGTAATAGATCACATAACCAAGGGCTGGAATGGTAAGCAGGTTAAGAAGGTGAACCCCGATAGCAAAGCCTATCATGAGGGCAATGAAAATAAGCCAGCGGTTTGCATGCCTTTCGTCGGCAACCGAATCCCATTTCATAATAGCCCAGAATACCAATGAAGTGAACATGGCCGACATGGCATAGACCTCGCCCTCCACCGCCGAAAACCAGAACGAATCGGTAAAAGCGAAAGTCATTGCACCTGTAAAGCCTGCTGCGAATATCGTCCACATGCGGCCTTCAGTCATTTCTCCATCGGGAGCAACGATCTTCCTGGCAAACATGGTAATAACCCAGAACAGGAACATCACCGCCAGAGCGCTGCAAATGGCGCTCATCCCATTGATCATCATTGCTACCTTTGACAAATCGCCGAATGCAAACAATGAAAATACTCTTCCTATAAGCTGCATGGTAGGAGCCCCCGGAGGATGGCCGATTTGGAGCTTATAAGTAGTCGAAATGAATTCACCCGGATCCCACCAGCTGGCGGTAGGTTCAATGGTAAGTAAAAAGACGATTGCCGAGAGCGTGAAGGTAACCCAGCCGATGATCGTATTCAGTCTCTGGTATTTATTCATTGATCAGATTTGAATGGGCCGCTAAGGTACAAAAATTGGACTTACACGAAAAAAGTACTACTTTTGCACCCTGTTTTCCGCAACCTTGAACATGCCTGCAGATCACGATTCACGGTTCACGGTTCACGGAATTTGTCCCGTGGTGTAATGGCAGCACTAGAGATTTTGGTTCTCTTGGTCTAGGTTCGAATCCTGGCGGGACAACAAACATTACAATTAAACCATTGTAAATAAATTATTTATGATGGTTTAATTTTTTTAGGGGGCTGTAAAACATGCTGAATTCCCTTTCATAAGCAATATCATTTTTCAGACACATCCCGTGTGGGTCCTCAAAAATCAATTTTCGATTTGGCAACACCCCCGGTGTCGGTATGTTTAACTACCCCCATGGGGAGATACACCTTAATAAACTTCCCCACCTGCACCGTTCGATCATTGGTTAGGCGCACAAAATAGAGAACTCCGTGTAGGCTGTTGATCTTCTCATCAGTTTCTTCAGGTTGGTTGAATAACCAAACTACTTAAAATCATTGAAAGTAGCAGTGGTTTGGCTTTCCTATGTAATTGCCCACTGCCTGCAGATAGTTATTTTCTTTGTACAATGAATAGACTTATTAATGTCTGGTTCAGGTTTATTTAGGATAGAAATGAATATTTCAGGGTTCATCTACGAATTAAAGGTCCACAAAACCATGCTAAAAGCCTACACTTACAAATTACCGCTTGAACCGGGGTATGTGTTCACTGTATCTTTGCTTCATCAAACAAACATAAACAACAAACCTAAAAAAACAAACACCATGAAAGCACAGATCAGAATCATCGCCCTCGCACTGTTACTCATCGGAATGTCCATCAGTACTTTTGCGCAGGTTTCAGCAACTGCAACCGCATCGGCTACCAT
>CAIJYT010000081.1 GCA_903824935.1 uncultured Bacteroidales bacterium
CATCGAGAGTGAATTCAAAACCGCTGTTATTCATGCTTCCTACATTGGTCCATACATAATTTGAAAGGTTGGTTCCTGCCGGTACCGGGATGAAGTTCAGCATGTTTGTGGTGTTCTTATAGAAGTAATCGGCCGAAAAAGTAAGCCTGTCTTTCAGGAAACCAATGTCGATACCTATGTTGGATGTGGCGGTTGTTTCCCATTTAATGTTAGGATCGTATGCATCGGGGCGAAGTGTATAGTACCATACGTTTCCGAACTGGTAACGTGTATACCTGTCACTTTGCTCAAAAATCGGGAGGTAGGGATACCAGTTACTGGAAATATCCTGCTGACCGGTTTCTCCCCAGCCCAACCTGAGTTTCAACTGTGAAATAACTTTTGAATCCCTGAGGAATTTCTCTTCATTGATTTTCCATCCAAGGGCAACTGAGGGGAACAGGCCCCAGCGGTTGCTGCTCGAGAACCTTGATGATCCGTCATCACGGAGGGTGGCGGTTAACAGGTACCTGTTATAGAGTGAATAATTCAAACGGCCGTAAAAAGAAACAAGGTAATACTCCTGTTTCACAACGAGCGTATTGGCATGAGCGCTGTCGTGAGGCACATTGCCGTTATAACTGTTATTATCGACCCAGAAATGCTGCCATGAATAACCGGCCATAGCGTCGAACTTACTGTGAATGCTCTTCACATCTTTCACATAATTCAGGTAAAAATCGAGGAGGGTGTTTTTCTTGGTCTGGTCATAATTGTTGTCAACACCCTTATCATAATAATTCCAGGTTGCATAAGTGGGCACATAATTTTCGCCCTTGCTCTTGGAATAATCCATACCAAGGTTGAGGTTAACCCTCAAATCGGGGAAGAAATGCAGCTTATAATCAAACTGTATATTACCAAGGAACCTGTTAACCGTTGAAGTGTTTTGTGTTTCATTCAAACGTGCAACCGGATTTGTCGTCGCGGTTGAAACAGGTGTGTTGTCGGGCTGTAGCCATCCCCAGTAGAAATTATATAAACCATACTTGCCGCCGGCGGTAACAGGCTGGGTCGGGTCGAATGCAACTGCATCCCCGATAGCTGCCTGGTCGGCAAAGCGGTTCTTTTCGTTCATGTATTTTGCATTGACGTTGATCTTCAGGTAATTCTTGAAGAATGTCGGGTTTAATGTCACACCAATAGTCGTCCTTTTCATATTATCGGTGAGCAGTGTTCCATCCTGGTACGAATAGCCAAGGGAAACGCGGTATGGCATGGTTGCCACAGCACCTGTTAAAGCCAGGTTATGGTCGGTTCCCAATGCAGTCCTGTAAATTTCTTTCTGCCAGTTTGTATTGCTTGTCCCAAGCAGGGTTGTATCTATGTTCTGGATTCCTGACCTTGCCCTTGATAATATCAGAGCGCGGTAATCATCTGCACCGTAAACACTCATGATCTTAGGTACAGTGGATATCGATATGTTGCCTGTATATTCAAGGCCGATTTTCTTTGATCCCTGGGCACCTTTCTTCGTAGTGATGATGATAACCCCGTTGGATGCGCGCGAACCGTAGATGGCAGTTGCGGAAGCATCTTTAAGAACGGTATAAGTTTCAATTTCATCGGGGTTGAGCATGCCCAGCGTGCTGCGGGCACCTGAAGTTGATGCATTGTCGATAGCAACTCCGTCAATAACAAGCAACGGGTCATTATTGGCATTGATTGAAGAACCGCCGCGGATTCGGATGATAGCGTCACCGCCCGGTGCACCACCTGTGGTAGTAACCTGAACACCGGCGATCTTTCCGACGATCAACTGCTGGGGAGACTGAATATTCCCCTGGTTAAAGTCCTTGCGGTCAATTGCGGCAACTGATCCTGTGGCATCGGATTTTTTAATTGTGCCATAACCGATCACAACAACCTCGTTGAGTTTCTGGGTGGAAAAAGACAATGAAACATCCAAAGTCGTTTGTTCCATGGCTGTAATTTCCTGAGGCTGATAGCCAACATAGGAAAAAACAAGCACTGCAGCCTTCTTTACCTTGATGGAGTATTTTCCGTCAGCATCGGTAACAGTTCCCGTTGTTGTATTTTTAACAACGATAGTTACCCCGGGGAGTAAACTTCCATCTGTCGCATCCGTTACTTTACCTGAAATAGTGATCTCCTGGGCATGAGCTAACGAGGCCGTTGCCAAGGCGAAGAAAATGATCAGGTAACGCAACCAAAGTACACGTTTCTTCATAGAGTTAATTTTAAATTGTTAATTTTCAGTTGATTGTATTTTACTTTTCCATTTGATGATGATTCTTCACATATACACATGGTTAATTTAATGTTAATTTACTGTTAAGTTTTGGTATGCAGAGATAGTAAAAAAATGGATACAGTACGCAATTTTTTTGTGCTTTTTTTTACCAAAAACACAAATCATTGATTTAATGATAAATAAAATGTTTAGATAATAATGATCCTCTGACCTTCATGTTCACATGAGATCGTTTGTTCACCATCCTTTTATTACCTTTGCATATATTAAACCAAACACATGAAAAAGCACTTCATTTTACCTGCTTTATTTCTGCAAATGTTTTTCGTCTGCAGCACCCTTACAGCCCAGACAATAGTTACCGTGCCTGTTTATCCCACCGACATGGATTCCTGCACTGTGATCTTCGATGCAAGCAAAGGCAACGCAGGCTTGCTCAATGCCCCTCCTCCCATTTATGCCCATACCGGGGTCATCACCAATTTAAGCACTTCCGGTTCCGACTGGAAATATGTTCTCGCAGCATGGAACCAGAACATCCCAAAGGCCCTGATGACGCCATTGGGGAACAATCTTTACAGAATTAAAATGCTTCCGAGCATCAGGGCTTTTTACGGTGTCCCTGCAGGTGAGCTCATACAGAAAATGGCCTTCGTTTTCAGGAACTCCGATGGCTCCAAAACCGGCAGGGAAGCCAATGGAGGCGACATTTTCGCCAATGTTTATCCTACCATTACAAGTGTCAAGATCAACCTGCCCCAAAATAAAAACCTTTATCTGAAGGCCCTCGATACAATCGCAGTGAACGCAACAAGCCCTTTGGCCGACACCATGAAAATCTATCTTAACGGCACACTCATTAAAACTATTGCCAGCCATATCATTACCGATACACTGCTTGCAAATAATTTTGGTCATAACTGGGTCAAACAATGGGTAAAGATACTTGCCAAGAACGACACTGCAGCAGTGGCAGATTCTTTTTGTTATACGGTGATCCCGCTTCCACCAGCAGCATCGCTTCCGGCAGGGGTTCAACCCGGCATCAATTACCCTGATTCCACCTCGGTGACACTATGCCTTTATGCCCCCGGAAAGACCTCCTGCTTTGCAACAGGTGATTTCAACGACTGGGGTCTAGATTCCCTTCACTATATGAATAAAACGCCCGACGGGAGCACGTTCTGGATAACGACACACAACCTCATCCCCCGCAGGGAATATATATTCCAGTACCTCGTTGACGGCAGTATAAAGATAGGCGATCCATACTGCGACAAGGTTAGTGATCCCAACGATCAGTTTATAGATCCTGCAACCTATCCCGACCTTATCAGTTATCCCACCGGAAAAACAACAGGCATTGCCAGTGTTCTTCAGACAGGGCAGGCCCCCTATCCGTGGGCTTCTTCGTCTTTCACCCCTCCTGCTGTCACCGACCTTGTGATCTATGAACTCCTGATCAGGGATTTCACGAACCAGCACACGTTCCTTTCGCTGATTGACACTCTGAACTATCTAAAAAACCTGGGTATTAACACTATCGAACTCATGCCGGTAATGGAATTTGAAGGCAACATCAGCTGGGGTTACAACCCTGATTATTCATTTGCGGTAGACAAATATTACGGCCCGAAGAACACCCTTAAACAGTTCGTGGAAGCCGCGCATGCAAAAGGGATTGCAGTAATCCTTGATATTGTCTGCAACCATCATTTCGGGTCATCACCTCTTGTACAGCTTTACTGGGATACTCAGAACCAGCGCCCGGCTGCCGGCAGCCCCTGGTTCAACCCCATCCCAAAACATCCTTATAACGTGGGTTACGACTTCAACCACGACAGCCCCGACACAAAGTCGTACATGTCGCGCCTTTTAAAATACTGGCTGCGTGAATACCATGCCGACGGATACCGCTTCGATATGTCGAAAGGCTTCACCCAGGTCAATTCTTATCCTAACAACATGACTCTCTGGCAGCAGTATGACCAGGACAGGATCAACATCCTGAATACCTTTGCCGACACCATTCATAGCGTGAATCCCGATGCTTATGTCATCCTTGAACATTTTGCCGACAACAGCGAAGAAAAAGTACTTGCCAATGCAGGAATGATGCTTTGGGGAAATGGTAATTCGTCTTATAATAGCGCCTCCGGCGGATTTACTGCCGACCTGTCCGGGGGTTCATATATAAACCGGGGATGGTCGCAGCCTGTCCTGGTATGGTATATGGAAAGTCATGACGAAGAACGTCAGATGTATAACGACTACAGTTCGGGGAACAGCAGCAAGCCCCCATACAACCCCAGGGATACGGCAACAGCCCTGCAGAGGGGAGCATTGTGCGCAAACTTTTTCCTTGGAATCCCCGGTCCTAAAATGATCTGGCAGTTCGGCGAGCTGGGTTATGACTATTCTATCAACTACCCGTCGGGGACATCATCCTCACGCCTGGATCCGAAACCCATCCGCTGGGACTACTATTCACAATGGGGAAGAAAATACCTGTATAACGTTTACCATTCCCTTATCGGGCTTAAACAAACTCTGCCTGCATTCAGGAGCAGCAATTTCACCATGAATGCCGCATCTTATACCAAGAGGATCACCCTCACCGATGCCACGATGGATGCGGTGATCCTGGGGAATTTTAATGTCATCTCCCAGAATGTCGTTCCTAACTTTACAAAAACAGGAACCTGGTATGAATTCTACAGCGGGGACTCGTTAAGCGTTTCCGATGTGGCTGCCCCCCTGGCATTCACCCCGGGCGAATACAGGCTGTATACCACGGTGAGGTTGCCAAAGCCGGTATTCACAGGAATCGAAAATCCAGGCCGGCAGGCTGCACAGGATTTACGTCTGACTGTTTACCCGAATCCCTCTGCCGGACCTGTGAACTTTGAACTATTACTGGACCGGCCGACCGAGGTAAAGCTGTTTGTCTACGACTTCAGTGGAAGGCTTGCAGGAACCGTCATTGAAGGGAACCTGCCCCAAGGTGTAAATACTTTGAAATGGAACCCTGAATACACTCCTGCTCCCGGCATGTATTTCTATAAACTGATTACGCCGGCTGGCCTTACAGGAGGTAAATTCATTATCCAATAACACCTCCGGAGCAGCAGACAGACTAAAACCCGCCTGCATGCGTTTATTTTCTATCTTTGCAACGCAATCCGCTTTACTTTAGATGAAAAGATCCATTCAAACTCTCTGCACAGCCCTGATCCTGATCCTGGCTATATTAACTTCTGAAAAGTCAGTTGCAGCCACCGACACCGTATTTGTTCTTTCAGTGGAAGTCAATATGACCAAAGCTGTAAGGAGCGGTATCTTCGACCCTGCCCTGGACCATGTTTATGCTGTGTTCGATACAGCATCCATAGGGGATCTGCAGCTTGTCCCTTCAGGAAACAACCAATTCAGCCTTGTAGTACCCGGGGGGATTGATTCGGGGCTTGTTTATCATTTCAGGTTCAGGATCAATAATTCGATAACCGAAACTGTTGACCGCCAGGTTAAGATCGGCCAGGGAATCAATTATTATAACTGCTGGTGGAATAACGACTACCTTAATTACACCTGGTTTCAGGTAGATATGAGTTATATTGTCCAGCAGGGCAATTTTAATCCGAATACTGACTTTATCGACATCGCAGGTAATATGAATAATTACCAGGGCTCGCCTCATCTGTCCAGGATTGGAACAGGGTATGTATACCAGATCATGTACAATATAGAGCCGGGGACTATTGCAGCCTTTAAATTCAGGATCAACGGCGATACCAGCAGGATGGAACTTCGTGGAAAGCCTTACCGCTTCCTGCTTGCTCCCGACAGTGTGATCCACTGTCTTAAATGGTATAACGATTATAATCCTTCGAAAATCCCTATGACTTTTTACTGCAACATGAAATATATGACCAGGGCAGGTCATTTCAGCAGGCAGTATGATCATGTTGATGTTGCAGGCTCATTTGACGGTAACGGCGCCTACGACATACTATACGACAATGACAAGGACAGCATATATAATGCGACAATCCTGATAGACACAGCTTTTTACCACAATAATCCCATCACCTTCAAATACAGGATAAACAGCAGTTGGGATTTTGCCGAAATGCAAGGCCAACCGTTCAGAACCTACGTGCTTCACGACACGGTCACGGGACGCAACGCCGACAGTTCCTGGTACAACGACTGGAACCCGAATGTACCAACAGACCCTGTTGCCTATAATGTGAAAATACAGGGCATGTATGTATTCAAGTCTGTTCTTTCGGGCAGCTATACCTATGAAGACATCAACGGTTTTAAAGAAAAGGGGAGCACCTATCAATGGTACCGCAGCGCTGATTCCCTGGGGATCAATTTAACTATAATCGATACGGCAACCCATATCACTTACACCGTTGACACACTCAGTATTCACAAATGGCTGGTGTTCGAAGTCATTCCCAGGGCCGACAGCGGGGATTCGGCAGTTGGACATCCAGTAAGGGTGATCACAAAAACCCCGATAGGCAATGTGGGGATTGACGAGCACGGGAATTTTATCGCATCGGTATACCCTAACCCCGTTACTGATCAGTTCACCATTGAAGGAATCACTGAGATCAGGACGATTGAGCTTTTTGACATCACAGGGCGTATGGTGTTCAATATAGACGGGATAAATTCACGCCGTACTGTAATAAAGCCGGGAAACATCCTCCCGGGCATTTACTTTCTTAAAGCCTTTGGCAGGGACGGTGAAAACGGATGGGCAAGGATAGAGAAAAAATAGGCTGCAGTCTGCATTTGGCAAACTGCAGAAAAATTCTTGCTGACTGCTGACTGCAATCTGTTCTATTTGTTCAAAAGAAAGTCCAAAGGTTCCCCTTCTCTATATTCAACAGCATCCTGGCCATAGGCGAAGACCCTCAGCGGCCTGTTCCCTTTTAATTCTATTGAATCACCTTCCACCCAGAAAAGACAGCCTTCGCGCAATCCGACAACCCTTACATCCCTGTTGACGGCCAGGAATTCCAGTATCCTTTGTTCCCTTGTCTCACCGGCATGACCCGAAGGATTTGCATCAAGGTAATGAGGGTTGATCTGGAAGGGGATAAGGTCAAGGCAATTGAAGGATGACGGTTCGGCGATTGGCATATCATTGGTTGTTTTCATCGTGGGGCAGGCCACATTAGCGCCAGCGCTCCATCCCACAAAAGGCATCCCAAGCCTTACCTGGTCGCGGATCAGATGCATGATACCCGTCTCATGCATCATTTTGACCAGGTGAAACGTATTGCCGCCTCCAACCACTATGCATTCAGCATGCTTGACAGCCCGGTGAAAGTCATCAGCATGATGTATTGAAACAAGTTCTGTTCCAAAGCCAGCAAAAACAGCTTTCACCCTTTCTTCGTAAACGTCATAAGATTGTTGAATGCTTTGAGAGTGGAGGTTGACCCCGGCATAAGGGATAAACAGCACCGATCTGACTGAGAATTTTTTAAGAAATGCGGCAATGTAGGGTGTCGGCCAACCGAGGTATTCTTCCCCGGCATTTGTTGAATTACTGATCAGTAAAAGGTTACGTTTCATGACAAGGTTTTTATTTTAAAACACTCACAATTTTATAATCCGGTTTTGAATTTCTCATTTAGCCCATTCCTTTAAATACACTTCATTGAACCGGGCCATCCAGGAGATGGCACCTGAATAACGCCTGAGGATATCCTTTGGGTCGGTACCGCCGAAAATACGTTTATCCCTTGCAGCCAGGGTTGCCGCAAGTTTCTCCTGCCAGGTACGGCTCCTGTCGTCAGGCAATCCCTGTTCATGAAGAAGCATAAGGTAACGCAATGCTTCCGCAGGGTCTGAATTGTTAAAATAAAACTCAAGGGCCACCGATGTGATGAAAGGGTTGGCATGTGATATTACATAATCATAAACCGATGTCAGCGGGATGCCGAAATGATCAATTCTTTTCTGAGAATAATACTTTTCATTTAAGACGAGTTTACGCATTCCCTCTTCATATTCGCCGGCGATCATATCTTTATCTGCCTCATCCAGTTTAAGCTGATATTCCGCCGCCTCACTGTATTTTCGAAGCGAATCCTGCATGGGTTTGATTTCGGGGCTGCAGCCAGGCGTCATTCCCGCCAGTCGGACCGAATATCCCAGTATAGCGGCCCCGCGGCTGAAGTTTTTATTTGCGAAACAACGTCCTGCCCTGATGTTCAGGAGCCCCAGGCTGTCTTCAAGCATTTCGCAGGCATGCAGGCTTATTTTTAAACGATAGGCCTCCAATGCCTTAAGGATGTCGGTATCATCGGCCAGGCCCTGCATCCTGGCAGTCTCAACTGTCATCTTTACAAATCCGAGAGCGGAGTCAGGCTTATTGCTCCATATAAGTTTCTGTTCCGCGGCTATCTTATCAAGAAGCCATTGCTTGTATGACTGCCGTAAAACCGAATCGGCAAGAGGGTCAGGCGGGATGGCATAAGCGGAAGAAATTTTCAGGGCTTCCCCAAACTGGAGTATAGCCCTTGAAAACTGCCGGTGACGATAATATGCGAGGGCCAGGTTGTTTATCTTTTTTACCCTGATGACGGCAATGACAGGGGCCAGGGAATCTAGCCCGGCAACATTACGCGGGTTCGTTTTCAGGCCGGCAGCAACAGCTGAGGCATGGTCGAAATACATGAGAGCACTATCGGGCAGGTCTTGTTTCAAGGCTTTCCTGCACCTTCCAGCGAGCGAGACTATGATCCCACGCTTTGCAATTTCCTTTTTCCCTGAGATGTCGGGCGTGAGTATCTCCAGAATTCTCCCGTTATATGCCAATTCACAGCTGTTGAGACAGGCAAGGGCATCGGTATAATTATATTCGGCAAGGAGGCTGTCGCAGAGATCGAGCTTGCCTATAAAGATATCCCTGTAAACTCTTCGGTATATGGAATCGGAGTTGATGAAGGCAGGGTATTTCCCCCTGTATTCTTCTGCTTTCTGAAGGTATTCCATGGCAAAACCCGTATTTCCACTTTCCAGGCTGCTTGATGCTATTCCCGCATAGGAGTTATAAATGCCGTTGACAGCTTCCGACATCATGCTTTCCCATCCGTTATGGTCCTTAAGGTATGGATTGACTGCTGCCATGCTGCGGGCGTTTTCCATCAGCAGTACCGCATCCGAGAACCTTTTCTCTCCAATCAGGTCAGAGGCTTTAGCCCGGTATGCCTTCATCATACATGAGGAAACATACTGAAGAAGTGTATCAGGCCTGGCATCAGGGAACATACGGATCAGTATGGACCGGATGAAAACAGTATCATTTTCGTAAACATGCTGTGAATAATAAGATGAAAGATAATCCTTGTATATCTTCCCGTGAATATTGTCCATAAGCGAACTTAAGCGGATGTACCTCATCAGGCGGTCAACAAAGAAACCGCAAAGGCTGTCGGCAGAACGAAATCCATGCAGGACCCCCGTTTTATCCAATGTTTCGGCAAGATTGAACTGGCAGGTCCTCGACAGTTTGTACAGGGCCAGGTTCCTTGATGCCAGCAATTTCGGATCATGGCCTGAAGTAACGATCTTACCAGTGAAATCACGGCTGTTTATAAGGTTTACAACCCTTACCAGTTCAGCCAGTCGGATATAGTTGAAAGGGATCAGGGCCTGGTCTGTCATAGCCCAGCCTTTGGCCTCTGTCCCCAGGCTGTCAATCAGCGAAGCAGAAGCATAATAGTCGTCGATCATCTCCTTTCGGGCATAGAACCTCTGCCAGTCCTCATCCTTATAAATAAAAGAAAAATTTCCAGCGATCACTGTGTCAACAGCCGTATCCATTTGCTGCGAGGGGGCCCTGAAACCGAGAGCCCCTCCCCTTTCGGGAAATTTCCCGTCAAATTCCCTCGAGGAGAATGCAGTGGTATCAAGTTTTGAAGATAACCTGAGAATAAACCTGAAGCCCGAAGGGTTGAGCACATCCTCCATGGGAAAGGAACGGTACTGCAGGTATCCTGAAAGCTTGAAATCCGACAATCTTACATCCGCAAGATATAATAAAGGTTTTTCGTTCTGAAGCCTGATCTCCTCAGTGAAGCCGACAGTGATATTGACAAATTTGGGAGGGCGCAGCAGATCTTTCGCCAGTTCTTCGATGATGTCGTCACGGTAGTTGGTTACATGCCTGAATTGTCCCGAGTAAGGCAGACGGCTGTTGACGCTCTTTGAAAGGTACAGGAAACTGTTCTGTGAAACAGAAGGAGTTCCGAAAAGAAATACAAGCAGTGCAAGGCAGATCCAACGGGAGAGCAACATCAAATTAAATTTGGGCGTAAAATTAACAATTCAGGGAATTTGCAGCTCATAATCCTTTGCTGGCATCATTGGAGATAGCTTATCTTGTATTACCTTAGCCACACGAATGATCAAAATGAGTATTAAGGTTATCGATTTTCTGCCGGAATGAAAGAACTTCTTTTAAAATACAAAGTCATCGGTTTTGCCTTGTTCCAATTTATATCGATGTCGGTTTCCGCACAGGTCGATCATTACTGGTCGCAACAGTTTGGGGCCGTGAGCACTCTTACCGGAGGGGCAATGATAGCCGGTGCACGTGACAACAGCGCAGCATTTTATAATCCCGGGGGGCTTGCTTATATCGAATTCCCGAATCTTTCGGTTGACGGGAATATTTACAAGCTCGACAAGATAAAGCTTAGCGATGGAGGAGGCACCGGGATCAACCTTAATTCGGCTCAGCTGAGCATATATCCTTCCATCCTTGCAGGAATGATAAACTATGTTAAAGTCCCGGGGCTTAAACTTTCCTGGTCGTTACTGACAAGGAATTTCAACAACGTAATGATGAGCACCAGGTATGCCGCGGAGGGAGGTACTTCAGCCTTACCCGGGAGTGACCAGTACCTTGGGGAACTCGATTATGTAAACCAGCTTAACGAGCAATGGTTTGGTCTTTGTCTCAGTTACAGGATCAGTAAAAACCTCGGTATCGGCATCACCAACTTCGGCACTTACAGGGGGGAGACATCCTCGATCACGAATAATTCGAGAGCAGTGTCGGTTAAGGATACCAATGCCTCAATGAGCCTGTCAAGTTCAACGCAAACGATGAAATATGTTACGGTGGGAACCCTGTTCAAGCTCGGGATAGACTGGGAACTGAAGCACTGGAGGATAGGGTTCACTATTACCACTCCTTCCATTTTATTATACGGCACAGGCAGCACCAGGAGAGAGGAATCTTACTATTCATCGGGTACGGGTAATTCGGGCCGGCAGCCTTATATGATAAGGGCTGAGGACAAATCGGCTGATGCAAAGTACAAACATCCCTGGTCTTTCGGACTGGGGGTCGAATTCAGGACCGGGAAAACCAGGATTGCCCTTTCGGCTGAGTACTTCCTGGCCATCAAATCATACAACATCATGGCGCCCGACGCAACTCCGATGATATACCCGGCCTCCCTGAAGGATAGCGCTCAGATGCAAAACGAACTCAAACATTACCTGTTTTACAGCACGGCTTCAAGGCCGGTATTCAATGCAGGAATCGGGCTGGACCAGATGCTGGGGAAGTCGTTCAGCCTTCTGCTGGGCGCAAGGACAGACTTCTCTTCATATACTCCGACCGAGGATTCCAGGGTGATGACCCACGGCACGGGACAATGGGACCTGTATTATGTTTCGACCGGTTTATCTTACCATCGGCCTAAGCAGATCATAACCCTTGGCTTTACCTACGGATTCAGCCTGCATAAGCAGATCGACCCCATCGCAATCATAACACCCGGTGAAAGCCCCGAGGTCAGATCGGGGGTTTTTGCACAGTCGTTCGGTATTGTTCTCGGTTATACGTATTTCTTCCCCAGGTAAGCATATGATGGATAAGTCTTATCCACAGGGCCGGGCTCTGGCCTCTGGTTCCGCCCCCTGGGAGCGGAATTCACCAGGAGAGATTAAAGCCTCAACCCTGGTCTACCGAAGAAATTGTTCAGGTTCACCCGGATGCCAGTGGTAATTCCGGTTGGTTTCCATCGGTAATTAAACGTCCCGACTGGAAATCCTCAAGCACATCATGCAAACTTATTCTCCTGCTTATATGGCCTATCGCCTTTTCAAGGCCTTCGGCACGCAGAATATCTCTTACGCTGCCCAGGGCATCAACGATCCTGAGCATTATTCCCTTTTTTTTCAGTTCTTCTTCGAACTGCAGGATGAACCTGGCGCCGGCAACATCAACAAAATTTGCTGACGAAAGGTCGAGTATCACCAATTTGGGTTGTCTCCCGTAGACTTCCATTCTTTTTCGTATGTCTTCCCTGATGTGGTTGGTGTTAAAATACAAAATTGAGACCTCGGGGCGCAGGATCAGGACTTTATCGATAAGAATATTGTCGGGATGCCTGGTTATGTCGGAAAGGCTGTTTGTGCCGGGAACAATTCCAAGTACAGCTATATGAGGCGTGGCGGTTTTTTTAAGAATTGTAATGATTGACAGGATCACTGCGATCACTATGCCCTGCAACACCCCTAAAACCATGACGGCAAGGATTGTTATTGTTGCCACCCAGAACTCAGAACGGCTTACACTGAAGAGGTGTTTCAGCTCCTTCAGATCAATTAATCCAATAACGGCATCCAGTACGATCACAGCCAGTATGACATGCGGCAGGTTTTTAAACAAGCTGGTAAGGAACAACAGGCTCATCCCCAGGATTAAAGATGTAAAGAGCAAGGAAACCAGGGTCTTTGCACCAGCTTTATCATTAACTCTTGACTGCGACAATCCCCCGGCCACTGCGTAACCATGTCCCAGTGATGCTGCCAGGTTGGCAGCGCCCAGGGCAAGCAATTCCTGGCGTGGATCGACTTCATAATCATGATCCCTTGCTATTGCCCGTGCTGCAGAGATACTTTCCACATAAGAAAGGAAAAAACATGCCATGGCCAGGAAGAAAATATCATTAAAATCCGTGGCATTAAAAATAAATTTAATCCCCGGAACCGGGATACCCCTTGGGATCTCTCCTACAACATCTATGCCCATTTCCCCGATACCTGTGAAAGTGACCAGCAGTATCGAACCAATAACTATTAAGAGTGAGACAGGTTTCCCCCTGAAGAAATAATTTCCTGCAAGCAGCAGGGCAAAGGCAGCAAGCCCGAAAATCAATACAACTGGTTTGGTCTCACCCAGCCGGCTTAGCAGATCCCATATTCTTTCAAAAAAGCTGCTCCCCTCCCCTTTGATCCCGAATAGTTTTGGAAGCTGGGTTGAAGCGATCACCATTGCCGCTCCTGCCTTGAACCCGACAAGTATGGTGTCGCTGATAAAGCTGATCAATGAACTAAGCCTGATAATCCATGCCAGGAGGAAGAATCCGGCCATGAGCAGGGCAGTCAGGGAGGCAAAAAGCACAGCCTTTGCAGGATCACCGCCGGCAAGGACTCCGACAGAGGAAGCGACCACTATTGAAATGGCGGAAGTGGGACCAATGGCGAGCTGCCTGGAAGTTCCGAAAATAAAATACAGCAGGCCGGCAAAGAGATAGCAATATATACCTGTTTCAGGGGGCAAACCGGCCAGGCTGGCATAGGCCATTGAAGTCGGGATGGCATAAAACGCAAGGGTGGCGCCTGCCAGGAAATCCCACCTGAGGTCACCCGGCCTGTATCCCTTCAGCTGGGCTACAAATGGAAAAAGTTTTAATATTCTCTCTTTCATATTATTTGAATTCAGGCAGATGTTACAGGCATTTCATACCTGCCCGATTATTTTCCCAAAGTTATGGAAGTATTTTTCTGTTTTGTTTTTCCAGGCAGATAGATTTTATTATTTTTGAGCATTAACAAAATTAATCCATCCTTTATGAAAGAGAAATATTTTAGCTGGTTTCTTTGTTTTGCAATGGTCATCTCAACCCTGTCGTTCAGTGCATGCAAGTCAAAAGAAAAAGGGCCTGTTACGGCACCGGAATTCAAAGTCATGACCTTGAAAGGAAGCTCTGTCCCGATCTTCCTGGATATGGTTGGCCAGGCCGAGGGCATCCCTACCATCGACATCAGGGCCAGGGTGGAAGGATACCTGATGAACTGGTCCTTCCAGGAAGGCAGTATTGTAAAAAAAGGCCAGCCGCTTTTCATGATAGAACAGGAGCAGTATAAAAACAATCTTGATTATGCCAGAGCCGATCTCGATAACAAGACCGCAGCCTGGGAAAAAGCCAAACTCGACGTGGCCAGGCTCAAGCCGCTGCTTGCCACCAATGCAATCAGCCAGAATGATTATGATGTTGCTGTGACAACCGAAAAACAAACCAGGGCTGCAGTTGCCAGCTCAAAAGCCGACCTGGAGCAGGCAAAACTTAATCTTTCATATACCTCGATGGATTCTCCTATTACGGGTTATATAGGAGCCGTCCAGGTCAGGCCGGGGAACCTGGTTGGCAGGGGCGAAAGCACTCTCCTGGCAACAGTCTCGGCAGTTGACCCCATGTATGTTAACTTTCAAATGAATGAAACCGACTACCTGGCTATTATGAGATATGTTTCAACACATAAAGGATTTCTAACTAAAAGCGGTCCCATCAAGGTATACCTCACACTGGCCGATAAAAGGAAATATGCCATTCCCGGTGATATTGATTTCATGGACAGAAATATCAACCCTACTACCGGGACTATTGCACTCAGAGCCAAGGTTGCCAATCCCGAAAATATTATAAAACCCGGGAACTACTGCCAGGTCCAGCTTGTGCTCGGGGCAAGAGACAGCACTGTTATTGTTCCCCAGAGCGCGCTTACCATTGTCCAGGGAAAATATTTCGCATTCGAGGTAGGCGACAGCAATAAGGTGAGCAGGGTTCCGGTGCTGACAGGCAGGAGCTTTGAGAATAAAATTGTTATCAATGCCGGACTTAAGCCTGGATCAAAGATTATGCTCGAAGGTTTCCAGAAATTCCAGGAAGGAATGAAGATAAACCCTGTTATGGTGGAAGATACCCTTACGCTTCCCGGGCCGGGATCATTATAAGTAGCGAAGTAGCGAAATAGCGAAAAAAAAAGGACTTAGAAAAAAAATAAATTATAGAGAATAACCAGCGGATGTTAAATTCATAATTCAAAATTCGTTATTCGTTATTCGAGTATTCAAATACAAAACATTTCAATATGCTCCAGACGTTTATCACACGACCGATACTATCCTCCGTTATCGCGATCCTGATCCTGCTCGTCGGGATACTGAGTATGATCACGCTTCCTATCTCGCAGTATCCTGATGTTGTTCCCCCGACGGTGACGGTAACTGCCTACTACCCTGGCGCAAGCGCTGAAGTAGTTCAGAAGACGACTTCCGTGCCACTGGAGGAACAGATCAACGGTGTCGATAACATGATCTACATGCAATCCCAGTGTGCAAATGACGGATCCTGCCTCATCACCGTTTATTTTGAAGTCGGCACGGACCCCGACATGGCTACCGTAAACGTGCAGAACCGTGCACAACGTGCTTTCAACGTTCTGCCCCAGGAGGTTAACCAGAGTGGGGTCATCGTAATGAAAAAAAACCCGTCCATTCTTTTGCTTTATGCACTGACTTCTAGTGATACTGCATACGACACTAAATTTCTATCCAATTATCTCAACATCAATGTAGTAAACGTTATAAAACGTATCAAGGGAGTCGGTGACGTTTCACTTTTCGGCGGTGACGATTATGCCATGAGGGTATGGCTGAACCCTGAACGTATGGCTGGCCTCGGGATTACAGCCCAGGATGTTGAGAAAGCAATCAGGGATCAGAACCTTGAATCGGCCCCGGGACAGATCGGGAAAAACCCTGCTGCTTCGGGACAGCAGGTAAGCTACGTTGTTCGTGTAAAGGGAAGATTTACTGAAGAGAAAGAGTTCGATAACATTATCATCAAATCAAATCCCGACGGATCATTTGTAAAAATTAAAGATATCGGACGTTCGGAGCTTGGGTTAAAGACTTACGATAATTATTCCAGGCTCAACGGCAAGACAGCCCCTGCAATTGCTGTTTACCAGGCCCCGGGATCAAACTCACTCGCCGTAAAAAAGGCTTGTGATAATGCCATGCAGGAATTGTCGAAGGAATTTCCCAAAGGGATAACCTATGAAACTGCTTTGGATACCACTTTATTCGTTACAGCATCTATCGACGAAGTAATTAAAACGCTTATTGAAGCTTTTATACTTGTATTTATCGTTGTATTTATTTTTCTTCAGGACTGGCGAGCAACCCTTATCCCGGCAATCACTGTGCCCATCTCACTGGTTGGCGCCCTTGCTGCCTTCTCCTTCTTCCACTTGTCAATTAACCTTTTAACCTTGTTTGCCCTGGTTGTTGCTATTGGAATTGTAGTCGATGATGCCATAGTGGTACTGGAGGCTATCCAGGAGAAGATCGACCACCTTCATATGTCTCCCCTTGAAGCTGCTAAAGAAACAATGAAAGAAATAACCGGGGCAATCGTTACCATTACGCTTGTTCTTTGTGCTGTGTTCGTGCCCACAACCTTCCTTGGCGGGACAACCGGGGTCATGTACCGGCAGTTCGCAATAACCCTTATAGCCTCTGTTTTAATCTCTGCGGTTCTTGCCCTTATCCTAAGTCCGGCACTCTGCGCTATCATCCTCAGGCCCACAAGCAAGAAAAAAGGGATTGTGGGAAAATTCTTCAACGGGTTCAATACAGGGTTTGAAAAAACGGTAAGCGGTTACGGCAAATTAGTAGACAATTTTCTTCACAAACCCCTGAAGCCTGTGATTCTGCTTGTTGTTGTCTCCGTACTGATGATCTTTATCATGAAAGTCCTTCCTACCGGGTTTATCCCGACGGAAGACCAGGGATATTTCTTTATCAACGCTTCAACACCCAAAGCAGCCTCACTCGAACAGACCGACAAGGTGATGAAGCAGGTTGAGAAGATCCTGGCTGACACAAAGGGGATAAAATTCTACCTGATCGTGCCCGGCTACAGTATTCTTGATAACTCGGTCAATACAAGCAATGCCATGGCATTCATCAACCTGCTTCCATGGGATAAAAGAGATCAGACTTCCGACCAGATCATTGCCAGCGTTCAGGCCAGGATGTCGAAAATTCCGGGAGGCATCGCCATTGCATTCAATCCACCGGCTATCCCGGGCCTTGGGAAAACAGGCGGTCTCGAATTCCAGTTAGAGGACAAGACAGGTTCGGGTACCGCTAAACTTGCCCAGGTCACAGGGGCCTTTGTAAACGAAGCAAAGAACCATAAGGAATTCACCTCGATCTTTACCTCCATGCGTATGGATGTTCCCCAGTTCTTCATCGACCTGGATAATGAAAAGGCCAAGAAAATGGGTGTTTCTGTTAGTGATATCTACGGGGCTCTCCAGGCCATGTTCGGCAGTTATTACGTGAACGATTTCAACAAGTTCGGAAAATCCTACCGTGTAATCATACAGGCCGACGCGAAATTCCGTGCAAATCCCGAGGACCTTTCAAAAATTTATGTAAGGAACATCCAGGGAGGCATGGTGCCACTGGGAACCCTGCTTAGGGTTAAGCCTGTTCAGGGCCCTGATATTGTCAAACGCTTCAACCTTTTCAGTTCATCGGATATGACTGCCAATATATCCCCCGGATTTTCAACTGGACAGGGAATAGATGCCCTCAAAACCGTAGCAGCCAAAACACTTCCTTACGGGTTCGGGTACGAGTACTCGGGTATGACGCGTGAGGAACTTATTTCGGGAGGACAGGCGCCTATGATCTTTGCCATGTGCTTTATTTTTGTTTACCTCCTGCTTTGCGCACAGTATGAAAGCTGGCTTCTGCCGCTTCCCATCCTGCTTGCCATGCCTTTCGGTATTTTTGGTGCTTTCGGGTTCCAGTGGATACGCGGTCTGCAGAATAACATTTTTGCACAGATAGGTCTTATCATGCTTATAGGCCTTGTCGCCAAGAATGCCATCCTTATCGTTGAGTTCGCCAGGCAGAAATTCGAATCAGGCATGGGTCTTTTTGAAGCGACGGTTGCAGGTGCAAAATTGCGTTTCAGGCCGATCCTGATGACTTCATTCGCATTCATACTTGGCGTTTTGCCATTGGTGATCGCAACGGGAGCAGGTGCCAACAGCAGGAATGCCCTCGGAACCTCGGTTTTCGGAGGAATGCTTATTGCAACCATTTGCGGGGTCCTTGTTGTACCCACGCTGTATGTCATCTTTGAAAAGCTGGAGCAAAAACTGTTTAAAAAGAAACCGGCAGAAGCAGGATCATTACCTGAGTCAAAATAGTATTCAAATTGTCTAACAATACGATATGAGCTCGAAAAAATATATCATTACGGCCATTGCTGCCATAATGCTGTTCGGCATTAACAGCTGTAAGATCGGACCGAATTACAAACGGCCCCAGGCAGACCTTGGCAAGCAATACAGGTTTGAGGTAAACGGCGACACCATATCATTTGCTGACACATCCTGGACCTATCTCTTTAAGGATACCGTACTGCATAACCTGATCAAAAAGGGCATACAGGCCAATTTCGACCTGAGGATAGCCTATGCCCGGGTGAACCAGGCCATGGCCCAGTTCAAATCGGCAAGGGCCGACCTGTACCCAAGTTTCAGCGCGGAGGGGGCAGCGTCGTATCAGAGTATGCAGAGCCCCGCCTCAAAGTCAACCATCCAGTATTCCGACCTCTGGGGAACCGGCAACCTGAGCTGGGAGCTGGATATCTGGGGCAAGCTGAGAAGGGCCAAGGAATCAGCCAGGGCCCAGATGCTCTCACAGGTGGCATACAGGCAGGCGACGTACATTTATCTCATTTCAAGCATTGCCCAGGGGTACTATTCCCTGATCGAATACCGGGAGGAACTAAGGATCACGAGGGAGAACGTTAAAATACGTGAAGAGGCACTGTCACTGGTGAAAGCCAAGATGATCGCAGGAACCGCATCGGGCTTGGTAGTCGCCCAGGCCCAGGCAGAATTGGCTACAGTTAAAACGCAGATCCCCTCACTTGAAAAAGCTGTTGGCATACAGGAAAACGCACTCAGGCTGTTATTAGGCGATCTGCCGGGAACTGTCATCACCGGCAGTCCACTGATGGCCCAGGTTGATACCAATATTATTCCGAAGGCAGGTATCCCCTCACGCCTTATTGTGAGAAGGCCCGACCTGATCGCCGCAGAACAGCAGCTCGTTTCGGCCAATGCCCAGATAGGTGTTGCAAGGGGAATGATGATGCCTACCCTTTCAATTAACGCTTCCGCAGGATATTCAACCCTCGGCGCTGGAATCATCGGCTCAGCTGTTGGCGGATTGGTTGCCCCGATATTCAACTTCGGAAAACTCAGGGCAAACCTTCACAAATCACAGGCTTACCATGAAGAAATACTGGCAACCTACCAGAAAGCAATATATACGGCTATTGGAGAAGTTTCTGACGGTGTGCTCAGTGTTGATAAAACGAAACGGATGGTGGTCGAGCAGCAGAACCTGAGGGATGCCGCACAGACTTCTTTCGACCTTTCAAACCAGTTATATAATGCAGGTTACGCAAGTTACCTTGACGTTATCAATGCCCAGAGGCTCCTTTACCAGGCCGAGATACAGCTTTCACAGGCGCAATTGAATTCGGTTCAAAGTATAGTTTCGCTATACCAGGCCCTGGGTGGCGGCTGGAAATAAGAAAAAAGTCCTAGTATCCCGATTTATGAGCACGCCATTGCGTCATAAAAAGTTGATCCTTCTGATTCTGCTTCTCCTGTCATTATTGCCAGGGAAAATAAGTGCACAAAGTAAAGCAGACACAATTACCGAGGAATTGAAAAAAGAGGTTTTCCAGAGGCTTAATCATTTCACTTTCGGATTTTATATTGACGCATATTATAACTGGACCCTCGACAGCAGGGCTGACACCTCCAATGTAGTTCCGTTTGCGGGAAACTGCCCTGTGCAGAACCAGATACGCATGAATGTTGCTGCGCTCGAGATCGGTTATACTTCCGAAAAGGTCAGGGGCAAACTTGCTATCCAGTATGGCGATGCACCAAACCTGCTTGCAGCACCCCAGGCCCAATTCATTAAAAATCTCCGCCAGGCCAACTTTGGCTTCAGGCTGGGTAAAAAAATCTGGCTCGATTTCGGGTATTTTCTTAATCCTGTGGGCATTGAATCATCCTGGCCTGTATTGAATTACCTGAGTACGGTTTCAGTGGGTGGATATTATGAAGTCGGCAGCGTGCTGGGTGTTAAATTATCTTGGAATTATTCAGAAAAATTCTGGGGAGGTATTATAGTCGGCAATAATTATTCCCTTGCTTACGCTAAAAACACCCGTATGGCCGGCATGACGTTTGTGTATTTTAAACCCCTCCCTAATCTTATTATAAACTACAATAATTTCTTTGGCAATGCGGCTCTTGCTGATGCTAAAATCAACCAGAATCTTCTGTATAATAACCTTATTATTCAATATGATGTTTTACCCGGGCTCAGCCTGACCTCACAGTTAGACTTCGCGGCACAGACTAACAGCCAGATGAAACCCGACACGAATAAAATAGCAACAATGTTTTCAGGGCTGGTCCAGGCAAAGTACACCTTCCTGAAAAAATATGCGATTGCCGGAAGATATGAATTCTTTAATGATTATGATGGCTTCCTCTCCGGTCCCTATCATTACAATGGGCATACCCGGGGTCTTATGACACAGGGCTTTTCCTTTGGATTTGAATACAAACCTATCAAGATAGGTTACATTCGGTTTGAGTACCGGCACCTTTTCGCCGCCGAAGGGAATTATGTGTTCAAAAGCGGGAAAAGCGACCAGTTGGAATCGGTTATCTTTACTACAGGCATCAGGTTCTGACGACAACTGCTTTAGAATGTGTATCCAATAGTGAAAACCACACTCCAGTCGTTAAGTGCCGGGCCCCCTCCTGTGGGCTTGCTGTCGTAATCGTCATAGAAAGACAACCCGACAAAGAAATCCCTGAAGACTTCGTACTTGGCCGATAGGTTGTATTCAAGCCTGTGCCTCCCCGCCACAGAAAGGCTGGGAAAGTAATTGAGCCCGGTCGAGATGTTAACCTTGGGGTGCCTGTACCGCAACCAGGTAAATTTCGTAGCCACAATTCCCTCGAAATTAGTGGAGGCATTGACTGAGTCCGTCGGTTTTTCCCTGTTGGCAAGCACGCCTCCCATAAAGTAGAACCTGATTGGATTCGTGTGAACCAGGTCATACCCTGCGCCCATGCTCACCTGGTATCGGTAATCAAGGTCCAGCTCACTATTCCTCTGCATTTTTGTACCAAGCCCCATCCAGAATTTCCCCTGGAAAAAATGGCTGTATTCCAGGCCAATATCATATTTCTCGGAAATCACCACAGAGTCGGAAATATGCTGCTGGCTATAGAAGAGGTCCGCCGAAAAAGAGAACAGGTCCTTCCTGGCCCGGTAATTAATAACGCCGTCAAAATATAGCTGAACGGTCTTTGTCGACTTGTAATAATTTGCCCCCAGGTCAAGGGACCCGTAGAATTTCTTCCAGAAGCGCTTATTAAGCTTTGTAATTTCAACAATATCGAGAATCCGCTCCGTAACAGTGTCATTCGAAATGACTATATCAATGCAACCGGTCGAATCGGACTTCAGGATTGACCCAAAATAGCTGAAACCCGATTTCTTGACAAGCTCATAATACTTACCCGAATGTATCGTCTTGATTTTGTCGTATTCTATATATATTATGCTAATACCTTCGGTACTCAGCTTAATCTGCCCGTTTTCAAATTTCTTAATCTCGCCGGTTACCCTGTCGCCGTTCAGCAGGTAAATTGTATCATTTTTTTGGGCGGATGACTTTTGAATTGATCCCAACACAGTGAACACTGCAAGTAAAATCACACAGACAGAGCGGCTTGTCAACAGGATTCCTTTAGTCATACACAGTTTACCGGCAGTTTAGGTGCTCAAAAACAATCAGAGTCAATCCAATATCTATCAAAAATAAGAAAAAAATTCAAAATTGCGGGATCTATCACAGTTAAAATGACTTTCCTGACAATCAGGACATTTTTGGTAAAAAGGTTAACTTTGGCAAGGTATTTGAGGCGTATGTATACCCAATACAAATAAAAGTGATCACTTTATCCAGGAACGACATAGAACAGCGCTACCGCAGGGTTTCCGAAGCGATTTACGAGAACCGCTTCAAATCGGCCCTTGATGAGTTCTCGCAGTGGATACGTTTTTCAAGCAGGCAGGAGTTTTTTTACCAGCTTGAAACTATGGGCGATAATTACAGAACCCTGCTGCGTTATGCTGTTGAGGGATATAAGGACCCCCAGCAGGAAACTATTCTGAAAAGCCTCGCAGCATCGCTTCTTTCCCTGGCCGATGAATTGCAGCATAATATGAGAGAGCCACTCCTCCCCTTTCAATACAGTGAGAAACAGCAACTTTTAAATTATTACGGAGATGATCCCGACAAGATCATCACTTCCATAGAAGAGATCTTTTTACATCGCGAAGTGAACAATCTCATCGATATAACAGGCAGCGAGGAGGAAGGAATAACTGAATCACTCCCGGGCGAAATGCTCGACAGGTTATTTAAACTCATCTGGCTTACCGAAAAAATCAAGGACCACCACCTGAGCCTCGCCCGCAGGATCAACCGTTCAACCACTATCGAATGGTACGAAAAGTCATTGATTGTAAGCGCGCTCACATTAAGCCTGCTGAATTACTATGATCCCCAGAAATTCACTCTGCTCATCGAATTTACAGAAGCCGGTGAAAGGCATGTTTCCCAGCGGGCCCTCGTCGGCATTATCCTTGGGCTTATCAAATACGACCGAAGGATCATGTATAATCCTGAACTTACAGCCAAATTGACCACACTGACAGCCGATCCTGAGGTCCTGAAAAACACAGAGGTGATCCTGCTGCAGTTCCTGATGGCAAGGGAGACCGAGAAGATCACCAGGGAGTTTGAAGAAGAGGTACTTCCCGATATGAAGAAAATGATGCCAAAGATTGAAGACAAACTTCAACTTGGCGATCAAACGGAAGAGTCGGATCTTGAAGGAAAAAACCCGGAGTGGAAAGGAATGGTGGATGAGGTTCCCGGTTTATTTGAAAAAATAGAAAAATTTTCAAAAATGCAGATGGAAGGCGGGGATGTGTTCATGAGTACTTTCCAGATGTTGAAGCGTTTTGATTTTTTTAACAGGATGTGCAACTGGTTCATCCCCTTCCACCGCCATAACCCCGAATCCGGAGTTCTTTTTCCCGAAAATGATGACCTGAACCGCCGCCTCTTCGACAGCCTCGAACACGCCTTTTATATTTGCAATTCCGACAAATATTCCTTTGTTCTGAATTTCCAGGCAATCCCTGCCCAGCAGAGAAATCTGATAGTAACGAACTTTGAAGCCGAACTTGCCCAGATGAAAGATATGGCTTCAGAAGAACAGATGCTCGACTCTTCATTAGGCGAGAATGCTATCTTCATACAGTACATACAGGATCTCTACAGGTTTTACAAGATTTTTCCCAACCGGGGTGAATTTGAAGATATTTTCAGGAGAAAGATCTCTTTCGGAGACCTGGATTTCTACAAGACCTTTTTCGAAAAAGAAAAATTCACCCATAAGCTTGCAGAATTCTATTTTGAGAAAGGCCATTACTATGAGGCCATCGATCTCTATGAATATCTTTCAACACGTGAGCAGCCTTCGGGGGAATATTATGAAAAGATCGCTTTCAGTTATCAGAAATTAGGACGCTACAGGAAAGCCGTTGAATTTTACAAAAAAGCTGAGCTATTCGACACTGACCGTTTCTGGATACTAAAGAAACTTGCCTTGTGCTATATCCGCCTGAAGGATTACCAGGGCGCCCTGGAATATTTCAATGAAGCGCTGAAGGTCCAGCCCGAAGACCAATCCATCCAGACACAACTTGCCCAGTGTTACCTGAATCTCAAGGACTATGAGAAAGCCTCGCAGATCTACGCCCAGCTGTTGTTTTATTCACCGGGAAACCTGAAATACCTGAGACCTGCAGCTTATTGTGATTTTGTAACCGGAAAGATCAAGCAGGCCGAAACAGGATACACTGAACTTCTCGAAGGAACCGGTAAACCTTCGGCTTATGATTACATGAATGCTGCGCATGTTCAACTATGCCAGGGGCATCGTAAACTTGCACTCGACTTTTATTCCAGGAGCCTGTCGTCCAAAGAATTCAGCGAAAATGAATTCATGGCAGCATTTGATGAGGATGTACGGCATCTTCTCAGGTATGGAGTCACGGCATCTGAGATCCCGCTGATCAAAGACTATTTATCGTTCCAGACTGAGAGGGCGTGATGATGGGTGTGAGGAAGAACGTCAGGAAGAACGTGAGAAAGGGCGTGAGGATCGTAATGGTCGTGACTGCGGCCACTGTCGTGATGATGGCATATGGTATTCAACAGGCAACGGCCCAGGCTACTTTCTATCTTACAGGTTCCGAGTACCATTGGACCAGAGGTTCTGCCCAACCGTTAGTCCAGCAGAAAGTCAGGGCCATGTTAAATGAAAACAAACTCCGCTCAGTATCCGACAGCAACAAGGCCGACCTGCTCATTAAAATATTCTGCTCTTCATCATATAACGGAGAAACACCCTTGTTCTTTTTTGCCACCCTGGATGCCACACTTAAGATATATGATAAAAAAAAGGGAGCAGTTGTTTATACCAATGAGATACGGAGGATAAAGGGAGGCGGCACCACCCAGGCCCTGGCCGATGACAAGGTTTATGCCAATGCTTCCCAGATCATTGCCGACACTCTCGCCCGGTTTGTTTTCATGTACACCACGGGAAAGCCGTATCCCATCTATAAGAAAGCCTCTGAATTCGAAGTTTTATGCGATGCCGACGCCGACATCCCCGAAAACCTGCCCGAAAGGAAGAACACCTATGTGCTCATCATAGCAAATGATGCCTACAGCCCTATGCAGATGGCCCGCTGTGCCCACGATTCTGTCGACCATCACGCCAGGGATGCCCGTGTTTTCAAGGAGTATGCCATTCGCACGATGGGAATACCTGAAAGGAATGTGCAAACCATCATCAACGCCAAAGCTTTTGAAATGAGGAGGGAGATCATCAGGCTTTCCTCTTATTCAAAAGGGATACAGGGTAAAGCCGAACTTATATTCTACTATGCCGGCTACGGCCTGATCGATGAAAAAACCTACGAGCCCTACATCCTTCCTGTTGATATTGAAAACGACGACCCGAAATTCGCACTCAGGATCAGCGACCTATACAAGATGCTGCAGGAAGACGTCTCAAAACGCATCAGCATAATACTTGAAACTTCCTTCCAGTTCGATGCCCTGCAAGCCAGGCCGGCAAAGGGTAAGGCGCCGAAGATCGCAATGCTGTATCCCAATGCTCCTGCCAATGCGATTTTAATGGCAGCAGCAAAACCAGGGCAAACAGCCTGTTCGGATGAGCAGGCCGGCCACGGTCTGTTCACCCTCGCCATACTGCAAAAACTCAAAGGAACAAAGGGGAAAGCCAGCCTGAAAGAGGTCTCAGACTTTGTGATCCAGAACGTGAAAGAAGCAATTATCAGGCTGAAATTCAAGGAACAACTTCCCCAGACCCTTGTGGGCTCTTCCCTGAATAAGGAATATAATACTTCAAAATTTTAACGGGCGGATGTGGGGGTGAGTTTGATCATCAAAACATCGTGAGGAGCAAGGGTACCTTTCACATTATCCTTTGAGGAGCCTGCATCCTGGTGCTTCCAGAGATCTCTTATTGCAAAGCTCCCATCAACAGTGAACTTTTTGATCGTGGTTTTCAGATCCTGTTCAAAATTAAGGGTCTGTGGTCCCCGGTTAATGAAGCAGAATGCATAAGCCCCTCCTTCGAGCGGCTTGAACCATATCTCAAGGTCCCCGTATTTCATCCAGCGGGTGGCTGAAATGCCCAGCTTATCCTGGTCAATAGACAGCACCTCCTTATTGGTTAGGATCTCCAGGGTTTCCTTACCCATCTTCCGCAGGTCGTTTCCTGCCATCAGAGGGGAAGAAAACATTGACCACATGCTGAGGTGCAGGCGTTCTTCGGAAGGGGTTAAAACCCCGTTTCCGATCTCAAGCATATCAGCGTCATTCCAGTGCCCTGGACCTGTATACTGGCCTATATCGGTAAAAAGGTCGATGATCTGCAACACACCGTTCCCTCCCCAGTAATTTTTACAGTCAAAACAATTGATAATATCCTCGGTCGACCTCCACAGATGACCGATATCCGACGCCCATTCCCAGGGTTTGCTCACACCCCATTCGCAGATGCTGAAAACCACAGGCCTGCCGGCTTTGTACAAGGCATCGCGCATAGTGATATAGGATGATTCTGGATTCTGTTTCCCGTAGTTGCACCAGTCATACTTCAGGTAGTCGGCGCCCCAGGAAGCATAGGTACGTGCATCCTGGAACTCGTATCCCCTGCTCCCCGGCCTTCCCTGGCAGGTTGCTGTTCCCGCATCGGAATAAATGCCGAATTTCAGTCCTTTTGAATGAATATAATCTCCCAGGCTCTTCATCCCCGAAGGAAACCTCTTCGGGTCTGCTATAATATTGCCTGATGAGTCTCTCCCGATCTGCCAGCAATCATCAATTACAAGATACCTGTATCCCGCATCCCGCATCCCGTTAGCAGCCATTGCATCGGCAGTTTCGCGAATAGTTTGCTCGTTAATATCACAGCCGAATTTATTCCAGCTGTTCCAGCCCATGGGCGGCGTCATTGCAAGGTTCCCGAACTTCTGGGCATTCACGAAGGCTGCAGTCAGCAGCAGGCTTATCAATAAATATTTTCTCATTTTACTTTGGGTTAGCCGGAGGTAAAGTTAGAAAAAAGAGCAGCCACCTGCTCATCTTTTTGCTTGTCGGTAAAAAATGTAATTTTACTCATTTCCTTTACGGAAAGATATCATCCATATTATATGAAGCGTAAATTCACACGGATTCTCGGGATTTCATTGATTATCCTGACCTGGATAATATGGGGAGTGATTTTCATCCTGCCATTTTTCAAACTCACACTCACCCAGTATGCCATCGCTTACCCGGTACTTCTTGCTGCAACGAATCTCTTCTGGGTTGGTGCGGCCCTGGTAGGGAAAGAGCTGATTCAGAAATATAATATTATGCCAGGGATTAAAAAGCTGTTTCAGAAGCTAAAAAAGAAAAAGGAGGTTTGAAATTCCTCCTTTTCCAATATTGGCGCACAACTTCTGAAAAACTTATTAATCCGGTGTTCCCTGCTTCCTTTCCTTCTCAAGCTTCTCAAGCCGTTCTACAATTTTCGGAAAATTGCGGAAATAAATGATCGACTTTCTATATTTTGAGACTTCCATCGCAGGAGAGCCAAGATAACTGAGCCCCGGGGTGGTCAGGCTTTTAGATACTCCTGTTGCCCCTCCCATTGAAGTATTATCGGCGATGGTCAGATGTGGAGCCATTGCAACATGCCCGCTGATAAGGCAGTTCTTTCCAACCTTTGTAGACCCTGCAATCCCTGTACCGGCAGCAATATAAGTATTCTCACCTACCTCACAATTATGGGCCACATGAATCAGGTTATCAAATTTCACCCCTTTTCTGATGATGGTTGAGCCTAAAGTTGCACGGTCGATGGTACAATTGGCTCCCATCTCCACATCATCTTCTATGACTACATTCCCGATCTGGGGAATTTTTTTATTCCCCTCGTTTTGAGGAACAAACCTGAATCCATCAGATCCTATGACCACACCGGCATGAAAAATGCAGTTTTTCCCGATAATGTTATCTGAATAAATTTTAACTCCGGGATAGAGTATGGTGTTGTCGCCTATCCTGGTATTGTCGCCGATATATACCTGCGGGTAGATCTTGACATTATTCCCGATATGGGTATTTTCACCGATAGAAGCATATTCCCCCACGTACAGATTTTCACCCAGTACGGCTGACTCCGCAATGCAACATTGTTTCGAAATACCGCTTTTGTTATTTTTTATCTGGTTATAAAGTTCCAGTAATTTTGCAAAGGCTACCTCGGCGCTGTCCACCCTGATGAGGGTGCTTTTTACAGGGTGTTCCTGTATGAAAGATTTGTTAACTATAACGATGGACGCTTCCGTCGTATAGATGAAGTGTGTATACAGCGGGTTAGAAAGAAACGAGATGGAACCGGGCTTGCCTTCTTCGATTCTTGAAACCTGGTTAATGGTTGTTTCCGGATTGCCTTCAACTATTCCGTTTACCAGTTCGGAGATCTGTTTTGCAGTGAAGTTCATGATCTGACAATTAAAGTGGATTTGATTTCGGCGCACAATTTACACATAATTTCCAAGCAAAAATCTCTGCCACACAGGAGAGACACCCTGGCAACAATTTTCTTATTGAGTTGATCCAATCCATCAAAAAAGGACCCAAAACATAATGATATTTTTGTAGTTGAGGCTGTATACTGCAGAGACAAAGACATTCAGCCGTTTGTCTTTACTATCAATGAAGAAGGATTACCGGTACTGATAGATGCACATTTATAGCAAATGCAGTGAATTTACGTGAATCTTACAGTGAATGATGCATCCTGTAAGAGAAACATTATTATCTTTATCACGCCATGCATTTAACTAACTGACCTTGAACAGACTCTTCCTCCTGACCTTGTTGCCCGCCGCCATCCTACTAACCACCACACTGCATGGCCAGAAAAAGATGTCCCCGGCACAGTTCGATTCCCTCTATGATATGGCTATCGTTCGACTCGGGAAAGACCGGACAGCCGCTATGAAATGCGTTGAGACGCTCTCGGCTGCCACAGAGCCCCTCTCCGTTATCCAGCGTGCAAGGTTAAGTTACTTGCAGATGAAGCTGAAGGATACTGTCGGGGCAGGAAAGAGGGTCCCGGAAATTAAAACACTACCCCCTCCCGGTTCGCCCGGATATACTGACTCCCTGCCATATTACGCCCGGTGGTACCTCGAGCGTTCCATGCCTGATATGGCGATTCCCCTGCTGATGAAAGCCCTGGAGATTTTGCCGGTAAACTCGGGGGATGCGGACCATGCGAGGATAGAACTCTGCGAGGCCTACCGTCAGAAACAGGAATACCATAAAGGGGTCACCCTGATAGAAAACCTGCTCGAACGGCAGTCGGCGCTCACCGAAAGGAATGTGGCCTATGCCTATAACCGGCTTGCAGCGCTGTACAACGAATGGGGAAAACCTGCCGAAAGCTGCAGGGATTCGGTTATAAAATACTCCCGTCTCTGCCTGGAACTCTCCGAAAAAACAGGCGATAAACCCAGCCTCGCAGCAGCCCAGAATGAACTGAGCCTTCAGTATCTCCTCAGGAGAGAGTACCTCAGTGCCCTTGAACTCTCGCAGCGGGCGGTTTCCAACTTCCTCTCCTGCGGGATGCCGTTCCAGGCGATGAACGCACTCATCCTCCAGAGCAATATTTACCTTGGGCAAAAGCAGTACAGGCAGGCTCTCGGGGCACTTCAGGAAGCCACAGGATTGGCGCCTTTATGGGAAAACCGCAACCTCTATATGCGGATCTACTACCAGTATGCCAACATTTATACGACTACCGGGGATTACAGGGAGGCCGCAGGGTTCCTTTCCCTCTGCCTCAACCTTCAGACTGAGTTCTACGGAGACCGCATTAACAACCAGATCGTAGAGCAGTCAGCCCGCTTCGATCTCTTCGTCAAGGAGCAGAGGATCAAGGATGAGCAGAAAAAGAACGAATACAACCACAGGCAGATCATTTTTCTAATCATCATCTCCATCACACTCATTCTTGCGTTTGTTTTCAGCCTGTTCTATTTCAGGCTGAAAAGGCAGGGGGATATGAAGCAAAAGCTTATCGAGGCAGTTGTGGAAACTGAAAACAACGAACGAAGACGCATCGCCCGCGACCTCCACGACGGGCTAGGCCCCCTGCTCTCGGCCATCAACCATTATTTCCAGGCTTTCCTCGATGCGAAACCCGAAAGCCGGGATGCCATCCGTGAAAGGCTGCAAACCGTGATCTCGGAGGCAATAGATGAGGTGTCGAGGATCTCCCATAATATCAGTCCGCATGTACTTGAAAAACACGGGCTGATGACAGCTCTCAACAACCTCATGGCCCCGCTCACGGCCAATGGGAAATACGAGGTCGTATTTAACTCCAAACTGGAACAGAAGCTGTCCCAGGAAACCGAACTCACCGTATACCGCTGCATCACCGAGCTGCTGAACAACACCATGAAACACGCGGAGGCCGTCAGGATCAGCCTCGACATCAGGCTTTCGGGTAACCAGCTGCTGATCATTTATTCAGATAACGGGAAGGGATTCGACCCGGCTTCGGTGAAAACTTCAGGCATGGGGCTTCACAACATCCGGAACAGGGTGGAATCCTCCGGAGGGACCCTCTCAATGGAAAGCTCCCCTGATGCAGGAATATTAGTCAGTATAATCATACCCGTTTGATCATGGAAAAGATCAGGATTGCCATCATCGACGACCACGACCTCTTCAGGGAGGGCATCATCCTTGTGTTAAGCCAGATTGAAGGCTTTGAAGTGGTGTTCAACAGCCCCGACGGCAGACTCTTCGTGGAGGCGCTTGCCGGGAGCGAAGTGGACGTTGCACTCATGGATATTGAAATGCCCGCACTCAACGGGGCCCTCACTACTCAAAAGGCACTGGAGGTGAAACCCGGACTCAAAGTGATCGCCCTTACCATGTTTTCCGATACAGGCCATTACACCCAGATGATACAGGCCGGGGTCAAAGGTTTTATCCTCAAGAAAGCCAATAAGTTCGAACTGGAGCAGGCCATACTCACCGTACACAGGGGAGGGAGCTTTTTCAGCCAGGAGATACTGCAACAGCTTGCCTTCAGGTATAACGGCAAGACGACGGGTGAAGAGGAACTCACTACCCGCGAAATGGAGATCATGGTGCTGATCTGCCAGGGACTTACTTCCCAGGAGATATCCGAGAGGCTTCACATCTCGACCAAAACGGTAGAAACACACAGGTGCAACCTTTTTC
Source organism: uncultured Bacteroidales bacterium (assembly GCA_903824935.1). GTDB lineage: Bacteria > Bacteroidota > Bacteroidia > Bacteroidales > FEN-979 > CAIRDP01. Next base: position 31,426 of record CAIJYT010000081.1, read on the forward strand.
TCAAAGCCGGGGTCCGCAACGTGGCAGGCCTTATCGCCTGGGCCGTCAGGAACCAGTATTATTCCATGAGCTGATTCGGCTTTAGGGTTTCCCCTTAGCTGATTTCAGGTCATTCCCCTTTTTCTTTCATTGCTTCTACTGATTACTACGGATGTCTTCTGCAGTAATTTCACATCCTGGTTCATTGTGCATCCCATGATAGTGATCGCTCTTGCCGACGGAAACCCGACCTACTGCCAGGGACTGAAAACCATGCTTGAACAGGTGGAAGGCTTCAGGGTGGTTTTAATGCCTGCTGACGGCTTCTGCCGGAAGTTTGCCGAAGATCCCTCCCTGGACATCCTTCTGGCTGATGTGGACCTTCTCCAGTCTTGCCTGGAAAGGGCAGGAGGGAAAAAGCAGCTTCAGCCCCCTCCCGGGACCATCGTTCTGACCATGGACCGGGACGAGCTGAACTCCCCTCATTACGGGCAGGAACTGCTTTACAAGGGATCGGGTAAGAGGGAGTTCGAGGAGAGGATCAAGAAACTGGTGCTCAATGGAAGCGTATCACAGAACACTTAAGATAATGAAAAAAAGGATCCTGATGTTATTCCTGACGCTGTTTGTCGCTTCAGGGCCGGCCCTGATCTCATGCAAAAAAAGCCCGTCAACCGATGATACCAGTGTTGTTGGTGCTCATCCCAACGACGCCGACCGGCCCCTTCCATACACCAATGCCGACTGGATGGCCGGGATCGACGACAGCAGGTACATTTCGGAACTCTCGATCCCGGGAACCCATGATTGCGGAGCCGATCTCCACACCTCCGAGCAGGGAGCCGCATGGGCTAATGTCATTGCCCAGGATTTTCGTCTTTCAAACCAGATGTTGCTGGGGGTTAGATGGTTCGACGTGCGGCTGAGCGATGATGCCGGGACGATGACAGTATATCACTGGAATTATTATCTTCACAAGAATTTCACCGATCTGATCACCCAGGCCATCGGTTTCCTGAATGCTCATCCAACAGAAACAGTTGTCTTCATGATCAAGCAGGAACATTCCACGAGGGGTGATGATGCCTTTGCCAATGGGATCTGGTGCGGCTACCTCTATCCTTACCTCAGCCACTTCTGGCTTGAAAACCATATCCCCCAACTGGGTGAAGTGAGGGGGAAGATAGTGATCATGAGGCAGTTTGAAGGCACCCACGGATACCCCATGGGCTCGCCCCTGATCTGGCAGGAAAACAGCACGGGGAATATGTACATGTCCGACAATAACTTTTATTTCTATGTGCAGGATCATTATTCCCTGGGCACTGTTGAAATAAGCACCAAGATTTCTGAGATAGAGTCCTGTATAGAAAAAGCGCATGCAGAGCCTTATCCTTACCGATGTTTGTATATCAATTTCACCAGCGCTGAGCGGCAGGGTTCGCAAACCCTGGAGCATATCAGCTCCGAAATCACGCCGGCCATCGACACTTACCTGCAATCGAAAAATTATCAGAATGTAGGAGTGATCATGGTCAACTTTGCAGGAGGCTCCGACGACGACGAAGTGCATACAGGTTTTGTCCAGACTATCCTCAACCTGAATAATTTCAGCAATACCCTGCAGATCGGGACCCAATGCTGGATGAACCATAACCTGAGGGTCACAACATATAGAAATGGTGATGCAATACCTCAAGTGCAGGATGCGGCAAAATGGGACACACTGACCACCGGAGCCTGGTGCTATTACAATAACGATTCAACGCATGAAGTCTTCGACGGCAAACTTTATAACTGGTATGCAGTGCACGATAAGAGGGGCCTGGCGCCGCAAGGCTGGCATGTGGCCAGAACCGGTGAATGGGATACACTCATCAGTTACGCCGGGGGTTCAACCGTGGCTGCGGGTAAACTCAAAGATGCCGGAACCCTGCACTGGATGTCACCCAACACAGGAGGGATGAATGACTATTTGTTTACCGCCACGCCAGCGGGCGCTCGCTGGGGATCCACATTCGGGAGTAATGGTATCACTGCTTTGTTCTGGACCTCTACCGATTCAGGTACAAACGACGCATCCTGCATCTGGATGAATTTTGATAACCCGGCTGTTCAAATCCAGACCTATCCCAGGATCAATGGGTTTTCAGTTCGTTGTGTGAAAAATAATTAGAATGTTTTACCGGAATGTTCTTACTGCTAATCGTAAATATCAAATAATCAATTAATAACAATTCAAACACAGAAAGGAATAATTTATGTCTTATTCATTAAAGATCAAAACCAGGATGGTAAAAAGTAAGCTCACCATCACAGCCATGATGCTTCTGATCACCGTTATCGCCTTGCTGGGCGGTTGCAGCAAGAAAAGCAGCTCTGAGGAGCAGAAGCTCGGGACAACTGCAACACTTCGTTTTATTTTCCTTGCCGACAGCCGGGGTGACTCACTTGGTTATACGGTTGATACCACTTCGCTAAATCCGATTATCCGCTGTTTAGATACATTGAAACCCCAGCCGTCTTTTATGGTTTTCGGAGGTGACATGTGCTACAGGGG
>CAIJYT010000082.1 GCA_903824935.1 uncultured Bacteroidales bacterium
AAACCAGAACTGTTAGAAAAAAGTAAATCATGGCTTTAGACAAGAACGGAATAGCAAAAAGGATTGCCCTGGAGCTCCGCGACGGGTATTATGTGAATCTCGGGATAGGCATCCCCACCCTGGTTGCAAATTATGTCCCCCAGGGCATGCAGATCATACTGCAGTCCGAGAACGGCCTCCTTGGAATAGGTCCCTTTCCCAAAAAGGAAGAAGTTGATCCCGACCTTATCAATGCAGGGAAACAGACCATCACCGCCCTGCCCGGATCAGCTTTCTTCGACTCATCGATGAGCTTTGCAATGATACGCGGGGGGCATATTGACCTTACTGTTCTCGGGGCTTTTGAAGTGTCTGAAACCGGCGACATAGCCAGCTGGAAGATCCCCGGCAAACTGGTCAAGGGAATGGGAGGGGCGATGGACCTTGTTGCTTCAGCAAAGAACATCATCGTTGCCATGATGCATACCAACCCCCAGGGAGAATCCAAACTGCTGAAAAAATGCAGCCTTCCGCTTACCGGGGTCGGAGTTGTGAAACGCATTGTTTCCGACCTGGCTGTCCTGGACGTAACTCCCGACGGGTTTAAACTTATTGAACGTGCACCCGGTGTTACCGTCGAACAGATCATAGCTGCTACCGAAGGCAAACTCATTATTGAGGGAGAAATCCCGGAAATAACAATTTAATTTCACTATTTCGCTATTTAATTATGCCCCATTATCATAAACTCGGCCAGGTCCCTCCCAAACGCCACATCACATTCCCGAAGCCAGGCGGAGGACTGTATTCAGAACAACTGGTTTCGACCGAGGGCTTTTCCGACCTGTATTCACTGGTATACCATTGTCACCCTCCGACCCAGGTACTCAGTATAGACAGTGCTTACTCCGTGGCACCTGAAATTGCCGATCACGACAATATGCAGCACCGCCTACTTAAAGGATTCGAAGTGCCGACATCCGACGATTATCTTGAATCCCGGATCCCGGTGCTTGTAAATGCTGATTGTTCCATCAGCCTGGCCGCACCTCAGCAATCCATGAAAGATTATTTCTTCAAGAATTCAGGAGCCGACGAAATGATCTTTGTCCATAAAGGAGAAGGCTTGCTGAGGACCATGTACGGGAACCTGGAATTCAAACCCGGCGACCACCTTGTAATTCCACGCGGTGTTATTTACCTGTTCGAATTCTCATCCGCAGACAACAGGCTTTTCATAGTAGAATCAACCCAGCCCCTGAGGTTCCCCAAACGATATATGAACAAGGCAGGACAACTGCTTGAACATTCTCCTTTTTATGAGCGCGACATCCGCAAGCCGGGGGCCCTCGAAACCCATGAAGAGAAAGGCGATTTCCTTGTAAAGATAAAGCGAGAAGGCAGGATTTGGCCTTATCATTTTGCCACACATCCATTTGATTTGATCGGCTGGGACGGTTACCATTATCCCTATGCCTTGTCAATCCATGATTTCGAGCCCATCACCGGCCGCCTGCACCAGCCGCCCCCTGTCCACCAGACCTTTGAAACCCCGGGTTTCGTGGTTTGCGCTTTTGTACCAAGGCTGTATGATTACCACCCCCGGGCAATACCTGCGCCTTACAATCACAGCAATGTGGATTCTGATGAGGTGCTTTATTACGTCGACGGGGATTTCATGAGCCGTAACAACATTAAACCCGGCCATATCACCCTGCACCCCAAAGGCATTGTCCACGGTCCTCACCCAGGGGCCGTGGAACGCAGCATTGGCGCTAAAGAAACAAAAGAGGTGGCAGTGATGGTCGATACCTTCAGGCCGCTGATGATCACCAGGCAGGCCCTGGCAATAGAAGACCCTGAATATTACAGATCATGGCTGGAAAAAGAATAAATATTCATTTTTTAATAAAGTGTTAACCTTTTAAATGAATTAGTATGTCAGCAAATGCTCCCACCGATTTCCTCCCCATCAACGGAACCGATTATATTGAATTTTATGTAGGGAATGCGAAACAGGCTGCTCATTATTACCAGGCTGCTTTCGGTTTTCAGCCCCTGGCATATGCAGGTCTTGAAACAGGTCTTAAAGACCGGACGTCATACGTTCTGAGGCAGGAGAAGATCACTTTCGTGCTAACCACTGCCCTCACTCCCGATAGCCATATCGCTGAACATTGCAAACTGCATGGCGATGGAATTAGGGTTATCGCCCTTTGGGTCGATGATGCTGGTAGATCCTTTGAGGAAACAGTGAAACGTGGAGCTAAACCTTACCTTGAGCCGAAAACCGAAACCGATGAAAATGGGGAGGTCGTGCTTTCAGGCATACATACGTATGGAGAAACCGTGCATGTTTTCGTCGAAAGGAAAAATTATAAAGGTGTTTTCCTTCCCGGTTTTGTTAAGTGGGATCCTGTTTATAAGCCTGCTTCACTTGGCTTGAAGTATGTGGATCACCTGGTGGGGAATGTCAACTGGGGTGAAATGAATACCTGGGCTGAGTTTTATCATAATGTCATGGGATTTAACCAGCTGATCTCTTTTGACGATACTGACATTTCTACCGAATATACTGCCCTTATGAGCAAGGTCATGGCCAGCAGCAACATGTATATCAAATTCCCGCTGAACGAACCTGCTCACGGGAAGAAAAAATCCCAGATCGAGGAATATATTGAGTTTTACTGTGGTGCCGGGGCGCAGCATGTGGCTATGGCAACGGATAATATCCTGGAAACAGTTGCCAAACTGAAAAGCAGGGGTGTTGAATTTCTAAGGGTGCCCGATGCCTATTACGATACACTGATGGACAGGGTAGGGAAAATAGACGAACTGCTGGCTCCTGTCAAAGAGCAGGGTATTCTTGTAGACCGTGATGAAGACGGCTACCTTCTCCAGATCTTCAGCAAACCGGTTCAGGACAGGCCTACCGTTTTCTATGAAATAATTCAGCGCAAGGGAGCAAAATCTTTCGGCAAAGGCAATTTCAAAGCCCTCTTCGAATCGATAGAACTGGAGCAGGGGAAAAGGGGAACACTTTAGCTGGTGCACTGGTAACATAAGAATATGGATAGAATAATAGATACATCACTCCGGTCCTGGCTGCCTGTTGAAAGCACCAGCGATTTTCCCATGCAGAACATTCCTTTCGGAATCTTCCGTGCAGGTGCCGGGTCCCCGCATGCAGCAACCCGCATAGGAAATACAGTGATAGACCTTTTTGCACTGGCCGAACATGGGTTCCTCGACGGGCTTGGGATCAATCCCGGGATATTCAACTTCAAATACCTTAATCCCCTGTTTGAGCTTGGGAAAAAGTCCTGCCGTACGCTCAGGAAACAGCTTGTGCAGATCTTCGAGGAAAAAAACACAGTAGCCCGCGACAGGATCAGTTCTGCAAATGATGTTCTCTTTAACGCATCGGTAGTACAGATGCTTCTCCCGGTTAAGATTGGAGATTATACCGATTTCTATTCAAGCCTGGAACATGCAACAAATGTCGGTATCATGTTTCGTGACCCTGCAAATGCACTGCTCCCTAACTGGAAACACCTGCCTGTAGGTTACCATGGGCGGAGCTCCTCAATAGTGGTTTCGGGCACGGCCATCCACAGACCTAAGGGGCAGATAAAACCTGCAAATTCCGATAATCCTGTTTTCAGCCCGACCAGGGAACTGGATTTTGAACTTGAAATTGCTTTCATCACTTCCTCGAAAACGGCACTTGGTTCATCGGTAAGCACTAATGAAGCTGAAGACCATATCATAGGCCTGCTGTTGTTCAATGACCTCTCTGCAAGGGATATCCAGCGATGGGAATACGTACCGCTGGGACCTTTCCTGGCCAAGAATTTCGGTTCTGTAGTCTCGCCCTGGGTGGTAACACTGGATGCCCTGGAACCTTTCCGTGTTCAGGGACCTGTTCAGGAACCCGAAGTACTGCCTTACCTTAAATTCAACGGGAACCATAATTTCGATATTGATCTTGATGTACTGATCCAACCCGAAGGCCAGCCCGAAACTCCCGTATGTCATTCAAATTATAAGTTCATGTACTGGAACATGGCCCAGCAGCTGGCTCACCAGACAGTGAACGGCTGTAATATAAATGTAGGTGACCTTTATGCATCGGGGACGGTAAGCGGACCTGCACCCGGTTCCTTCGGTTCAATGCTGGAAATTGCGTGGAAGGGAACAAAACCGGTTAACATGCCGGATGGGACCGAACGCAGTTTCATCCAAGACCATGATACTATCATCATGAGAGGACATTGTGAAAAGCCAGGCTTAAGGATAGGATTCGGGGAAGTAAGCACGAAAATTCTGCCGGCATTGTAAACCAGGCCGTGAACGAGCACCCGATCACGATTCACGGATCACAGTCAATCAGACATGGAAAAAGAGAACAAAGAATACCTGCATTTCGATCCTAAGGATCTGTCCATCCCCAAACTCCAGGGCCTTGTCCAGGGAGCCGTGGCTCCGAGGCCGATTGCCTTTGCCAGCACCATTGACCTGCAGGGAAGGCCTAATCTTTCTCCTTTCAGCTTTTTCAACGTCTTCGGAATGAACCCGCCCCTGCTGATATTTTCTCCTTCGAGGAGAGGACGTGAGAATACTGTCAAGGATACTTACCTGAACGTGAAAGAAGTTCCGGAAGTGGTTATCAACGTGGTGTCATACAGCATGGTACAGAAAGTCAGTGACTCCAGCGCCAATTTTCCGAGAGGGGTGAATGAATTTGAAAAGACAGGGTTTGGAATGTTGCCTTCCGATCTTGTGAAACCTTTCCGGGTAAAAGAATCTCCCGTGCAATTCGAATGCAAAGTCTTGCAGGTCATAGAAACCGGCAACCAGGGATCTGCAGGCAACCTTGTGCTTTGCGAGATCATAAGAATGCACATCGATCCGTCCATAATGGATGAACAGGGAAGGATTGATCCTCATAAGATAGACCTGGTTGGACGAATGGGAAGGGATTATTATGTAAGGGCTTCAGGCGCTGCCCTGTTTGAAGTGCCGAAGCCTGAAGACTAAAGGGCATTGATTGCTGCGGAAACCGGGCTGAAAGGCAGGTTGTTTCGCAGCCTACCGCGGTTCACAGAGCGGGAAGATTTAATTATTGAACTCATGGAAATGAACGAGATATTGGAAAAATTGCCTGCACACCTGATGAGCCTGGTCATTGACCAGCCTTACGATGAATACAGCGCACAGGACCATGCTGTTTGGAGGTACGTGATGCGTCAGAACGTTAAGTACCTCGGGAAAGTAGCCCACGGATCTTACCTTGAAGGACTGAAAAAAACAGGCATCAGCATTGATAAAATTCCCAGCATGTACGGGATGAACCGCATCCTCAGGGATATAGGCTGGGCCGCCGTGGCTGTGGATGGTTTTATACCGCCTTCGGCTTTCATGGCATTCCAGGCCTACAATATCCTTGTGATCGCTGCTGACATCAGGCCTATCGGCCAGCTGGGCTACACCCCTGCACCTGATATTATTCACGAGGCGGCAGGTCATGCTCCAATCATTGCCGATAAGGTATATGCAGAGTTTTTAAAACGTTTCGGCGAGATAGGGTCAAAGGCCTTTTTATCTCCCCAGGATTACAAACTGTACGAAGCCATCCGCCATTTGTCAATAATTAAAGCCGATCCGTATTCTTCAAAAGAAGAAATAGAAAAAGCTGAAAAACACCTTTCTGAGTGTGCTGAAAATATAGGTGAGCCTTCGGAACTCGCAAAGATCAGGAGCCTTCACTGGTGGACTGTCGAGTACGGTCTTATAGGCGGGATTGAGAACCCTAAGATTTATGGCGCCGGCCTTCTTTCATCCATTTCCGAAAGCGCGAACTGCCTGAAGCCACAGGTGAAAAAGCTCCCTCTTACAGTCGAAGCTGCCGGGTTCAATTTCGATATCACAGAACCCCAGCCCCAGCTGTTTGTCACCCCCGATTTTGATACCCTCAACAAGGTCCTCGATGAGTTTGCCGAAACCATGGCTATCCGCAGGGGAGGCCTTTACGGACTGAAGCAGGCAATACGCTCCGAAAATACGGCAACCTGCGTTTACAGCTCTGGCCTTGAAGTCTCGGGAACTTTCACCAGGGTGCTTGAATGGAACGGAGAACCTGTGTATTTACAGACTACAGGCCCCACAAGCCTCAATTTCCAGGGCAGGGAACTGGAAGGGCATGCTAAAACTTATCACAGCCAGGGCTTTGGCTCACCGGTTGGAAAAATCCGGTACCTGAGTGTGGCACTTGAAGATTTTTCAGAAGAAGAACTCGGGCAGGTTGGCATTACAGTTGGGGATTGCGTTAACCTGGATTTCGAATCGGGAGTTCATCTGACAGGGCTTATACAGCAGCTCACCATACGGGGCGGCAGGCTAATCCTTGTTAGCTTTACAAACTGCCTGGTATCCTATGAAGGCAAGGTGCTGTTTGAACCTTCATGGGGAGTTTATGACATGGCCGTCGGTAAAACAATAACTTCAGCCTATTCGGGTCCTGCTGATCCGGAGGCTTTTGGCTTAAGCTATCCTGCACCCTCCGAAAAAACACATAGAATAGCGCATGATGAAAAAACATTGAAGCTTCATGCCATTTACCAGAAGGTGTGCGATATCCGCGAAAACAATTGTTCATATGCCGTTCTCCCTTCACTCTGGGAAGAACTTAAAAGCGAGCATCCCGGCGACTGGCTTTGCGCATTGGAGATCCTGGAAATGCTAAAGCTGAAAAAGATAGAAGACGGAACGAGTAAGGAGGTTACTCAACACCTCCTTTCAAGGCAGGATGCTGACCCGGCACTTTCAAAGCTGATTGCCGACGGGCTTGAATTGCTGGCGTGACCGCCTGCCTTTCACAACACATACTTAATGATCGTATTGAGGAGATTCTCTTCTTCAAAAGGCTTTGAAATAAAATCATCCATCCCCGCTTCCAGGCATCGCGATTGTTCAGATTTCAGGGCATGGGCGGTCAGGGCGATCACAGGAAGCGTAGTGCTGATCTCCTTCCTGATCATGATGGTGGCTGATATCCCGTCCATCACCGGCATTTGCATATCCATCAGCACAAGGTCAAAAAGCTCTTTCCTGAGGATTGAAACAGCCACTTCTCCGTTCACGGCTTCAGTTACCTGCATGCCGAAATGAGAAAGAATGGTACTTGCAACAAGGCGGTTCAGCTTGTTGTCTTCAACCAGCAGTATCTTTTTTCCTTTAAGTTTATCCTGGTGGATGAGGTGTTGGGGTTTTTCAGGTTTTTCAACCTGGCTGCCGACTGGGAAAGTCATGCTGACGCATATCCTGGTCCCCTTGTTTTTATTGCTGTCGATGGTGATCTTCCCATCCATCAGGTCGACCAGCTGTTTGGTGATGGCCATGCCCAGGCCGGTTCCCCCGTACTTCCTTGCAACATTGATACTTTCCTGTGAAAACTTCTGGAATATCTTTTTCTGGTACTTTTTGTCGATGCCTATTCCGGTATCAGTAACGATCAGCTCTATGGTCTGCTGATCCCCAAGGCTTTCTTCCACCCTGCATTCAAGCGAAATGCTTCCCTTCTCGGTAAACTTGATCGAGTTACTGAGGAGGTTAAGCAGTATCTGGTTGATACGGTAAGGGTCACCAACAAGAAAAGGAGCAACCGCCTCATCGGCATGCATGCTGAATTCAAGTCCTTTTTCATGGGCTTTGCTGGTAAGCATATTGCTGATCTGGACAAGCAGATCAGGCAGGCTGAATGCAATGGCCTCAAGGTCGAGTTTCCCCGATTCGATCTTTGAAAAATCCAGGATGTCGTTGATCACTACCAGAAGGTTGTCGGCAGCAGTATTGATGGATTCAAGGAAAGATTGCTGATAGGGCGAAAGTTCGGTCTTCAGCAGCTGCTTGCCAAGCCCCAGTATCGCATTCATTGGCGTTCTTATCTCATGGCTCATATTGGCCAGGAAGACCTCCTTGACTTTTGCAGTATCTTCGGCCATCTGCTTGGCCTCCCTAAGTGTAAACTCAAGCTGTTTCTGGCCTGTAATATCCAGGTGGATTCCCGTGGACCCAACCTGTACTCCTTCATGGTTAAAAAGTGGAGCTCCTGAGATGAGCCACCATTTCTTTGATCCTTTCTTATTGGTAATTTCAAGCTCGTAGGCATCCGAAATCCCCCGGGTCCGGGACTCATTCTTTTGAACTACAAACTCACGGTTTTCGGGGATCGTGAACAGGTCTTCCGCAGGCCTGCCGTACATCTCCTCCCTGCTGTATCCCGACATTTCGCAGAAACTCTGGTTTGCGTAAATGATCCTCCCAACGAGATCAACTTCAAGCAATCCAAGGTTCATATTCTCGATCAGCAGCCTGTATTTCTCCTCGCTCCTCACCAAAGCTTCCTCGTATCGGCTACGGCTGGTGATGTCAGTATATTTCCAGAAATGGCCCTTATAGGTTTCTTCAATAACAATAGGCAGATAATCCCTTGAAAATATACGCCCGTCGGCCAGCTTCAATATCTCTCCAATAACTTTCTGACGGCGGGCAAGAAGGGAAATGATACCTGATACAAAACCTTCCGGGTCCCGGAAAAGATGTTTCGACTGCTCGGCCGAACCTGAGCAATCCATGCCGATCAACAGTTCAGGGGAAGCAGGGATGCCAAACATTGAACAGAACCGTTCGTTCACCATCACTATCATCCTGTTCTCATCCTCAACCAGCACCGCTTCCTGCATGTTTGAGATAAGGTTCGAAAGCCTGGTGGCAGTCCTGGAGAGTTCGGCTGTGCGTTCGGCAATGGTTTCTTCCAGCCGCTTCTCCGCTTTCAGGTAAGCTTCCCGTTCCCTTTCCAGTGCCTCTTTTAAAGCTTTCAGAGTTTCCATGTTTCAGCGCTTTTTACCTATATTTTCCCCAGCCTTATCAGAATTCCCAATGTAACATCAAACTGCGCCAGGTTCGAATTGGCATTGATGGCGTATTTCATTACCCAGTAATTGTTGCTGTAAAGAAAAGGCGCCTCAGTAGAATGCACCTGGTACAATAACTGGGTCTGGAAACGGAACCCGAAGACCCTGCTGATGTACCAGTTTAACCCGGCCCTTCCTCCGAGAGCAAAGTACCAGACATCCCTGAACCCATCTGCTTTCATTACCATATTCACAGGGCCGAAATCAAACCCGATATAAGGTTGCACATTGCCTTTGCTGAAAAAACGGTAAGAAGTGCTGAGCAGGATATAGTTATTACTGATAGGAAGATCGCCTTCCCTCGGGTAATTCGGAGCGTCGATTTTAACAAAAGTATCCTCCCGCTTATAGCCGATGCCGAAGTCAAGACCCTTGTATATATTGAGCTTGAACTCGATCCCGTAATCCGCCCCGGGCTGGAAAATAGCCTTGCCTCCATCTATAGAAATGGTCCCTCCTGCACAATATCCACCGTAAATTGCAAATTCAAAGATAGTAACTCCTCCTTTATTGAGGTAGGCAGGTTTTTTTACTGTAACAGGATGATTTGAACGCGGAATCCCCCTCAGGGAAGTTAATGCGGCATCTCCGACATCGGGACTGGGAACCCTCGTTACCCGCAAATAAAAGGGAATGGCCGTATCAGACTTGTTGTAGGCTTCTGCTGTATACAACCGGGCTTCCGAAGATGATGAATATGCAACACTTTTATTTTCCGATGGATTAAGCTTGTGCTGCGCGTATACCCTCCCGCTTGCATCCTGAACCATGAGGGTGTTGGCATCTGAAAACGTATTACTGTCGGCACGAACCTTCACTTTGATCTCCAGGAACGCTTCATTTGAAGCCAGCGAACTGATCTGCAATGCCTTCCATACTGCCGCAGACAGGGTGTCACCAGCTTCATAAAATACGCGCTGGTAATTATACCCTTTCTTGTTCAGCATCGTCTCGATCGAGCCTACTGCCTCGGAATAGCACTTGAAAAAAGGATCATTTTCAATATGGGCCCAGTACCGTATCGTTTGCACATGCTCCGAAAAGGCAAGACGCTGATCCCAGTCAGGCGATTGTGACAACCCGGTAACGGAAAGAAAAAAGGTATAAAAAGATATAAGGCAAAAGGAACGCATCGGTTATCGAAGTGGTTATGGCATTGGTGGCCTTGGAGGTGGTTTTGGCTTGCCCGGTTTTGACGGCTTTGGCGGTTTTTTTGCTTTAGGCGGAGGTTTGGGTTTACTTGGTCCTTTTGGCTTCGGCGGGGGTGTTGGCCACTGTATTGAAGCAGCAGGGGGTATGGCATTTGCAGTCAAAGTCCGCACAGGGCTAAACCCCAAAATACCCATCAGTATTAAAATGTAAACGACTCTTTTCATGAATCCGTATTTTGTGTATAAAAGTACATAAAAACCGGCTGCAATTCACACCTGTTCTCAGAGAACTGAGAATTAACATTCTTAGTTAATTTACATATCTTTGAAAACTGATATGTCAGCCTGTTTTTTTATTTTTACTGTGGATGGATGAGCTCCGTGATTATATAGTGATCGGCTCCGGTTTCGGAGGCAGCGTGTCGGCCATGAGGCTGGCCATGAAAGGATATTCTGTACTGGTACTTGAAAAAGGCAAACGGTATGGCCCCGCCGATTTTCCGAAGACCAACTGGAACCTGAGGAAATATCTGTGGATGCCCAGGTTTGGGTTATACGGTTTCCAGAGACTTGACCTGTTCCGTCATGCTTTCATTCTCAGCGGGGCCGGAGTAGGCGGAGGCAGCCTGGTCTATGCCAATACCCTGATGAAACCTCCCGACCAGTTCTTCAGGCATGAACAATGGAAAAGATTTAATGATTGGAAAACCACCCTGGAGCCTTTTTATGAAGAAGCCCACCGCATGCTGGGCAGGGTCAAGCTGCAAAAGTTTTACATTGAGGATGAAATCCTAAGGGATGTGGCCAGGGACATGGGCCAGGAAGATTCTTTCGATCATGTTTATGTGGCGGTTTATTACAATGAGGATGAAAAGGCCTGCGACCCGTATTTCAACGGCGAAGGCCCACCCAGGAACCCTTGTATCGAGTGTGCAGGTTGCATGGTGGGCTGCCGTGAAAATGCGAAGAATACACTTGACAAAAACTACCTTTTCTTTGCCGAAAAACACGGGGCAGAAGTCCTGCCCGAGACCCATGCGTTTAAAATCACCTGGGAGGATGGTATTTACTCGGTGCATACCCATCAACTCAACAAAAAGGGAGAAAAGATATTCCGCTCGAAAGGCCTTGTCATTGCTGGCGGAGTGCTTGGAACCATGAAACTTCTCCTTCACCAGAAATATATTTACAAGACCATGCCTGCGCTGAGCGACCGCCTCGGTGAAGGCCTCAGGACCAATTCAGAAACGCTTTGTTCAGCATCAGGGGCCAATGTCAAACTGAACAACGGGCTGGCCATCAGTTCCATCTTCAAGCCGGCCGATGATACCTGGATCGAGATCGTGAAATATCCCGACGGATCCAATGTCATGAAAGGTCTTGTCAACCTGGCTACCGGGATGACAACCCCTCATTTCCTCAGGCCCCTGAAATTCCTGCTGAATATCCTTGGCCATCCGCTTAAGTTCCTGCGTATGTTGTTCAATGGCAAATGGGCAACCAACACCATCATTTTCCTGGTCATGCAAACCGCTGATAACTCCATGCGGATGACACTGAAACGGGGCATTTTCAGGAAAAGGCTTACCATCAGGAATGACGGCAATAAAAGAGTAAATGCATATATCCCTCTTGGCCAGGAGGTCATGAACCGATATGCGAAAAAAGTAAATGCGATCCCCCAGAACTCAACCATGGAGATCCTCTTCAACGTGCCTTCAACGGCTCATATCCTCGGAGGCAGCCCCATGGGAAATAATGTTTCGGAAGGGATTATCGACAGCAACTTCCAGGTCTTCGGATATCCGAACATGTATATTGTCGACGGTTCTGCGATACAAGGCAATATTGGGGTGAACCCGAGCTTTACCATCACGGCCCAGGCTGAATATGCCATGTCGAAAATTCAGGAAAAATCAAAGTGAAGGATTAGCGGATGTCTCCCAGTAAGACATTCCATACCCTGATGGTGTTGTTACCGAAAACTTTTTCCTGCTTCAAAGCAAAGATATCAACTGTTCGGCAACATGCTGCGGAAGAAGTCCTGCTCCCTGCAGTCGACCCCGGAAGGGTTGTTATAACACTTAACTGACCTGAATACGTGCTGTCATTGAGGCGTTCCAGCGGCCTGGTAACCTTTATGGAATCGAAGACAACTCCCGAAAATCCTGACGGTACGGTTTTCCCCGGAATGAAAAGACTCTGGGCCATCTCGCCGGCCTTCTGCTTAAAGGCCTGGCCGGATGAGCTGTCGCTAAGGATCTTAAGGAAGTCGGAAAGATCGTTAAGCTTTAACCTGGCCGTCACTTCAAATGCCCTTAACTCAGGCTGACCAAGTTTCTCCGATTCAAACACCGAAGTGATGCTGTCTCTGGCCTGCACTGCCTTGTTTTTCTCAAGCATTGCGTTGCCCTGCTCATTGTCGTCACAGCTTTTTGAGCTTAGAAGCAGGTAAAGAACTACCAGGGGCAATATGTTTATGAATCGTTTCATGAAGGCAGTTTAATCCTGAACCTTAGAATGACAATCTTTCCGTCACGTAATTTAGTGTCCAGTACTTCAATATTTTTTAAGCTGCCGGATGGCATGGTCAGTTTATCAATGAATTCCTGTTTGTTCAGGAGTTCCATCCCGCTTGCGGCTTTGCTCTGGCTGTATAACTGGTAGATCATTGCACTTTCGTCGATCATATTCTCAAGACGCTCTCTCCTTTTCCCCCAGTCATCCACCTTCATCTCCGAGAAATAATGTATCATAAGGGCGTAATCATTGGCATGAAGGTTTACGATCTCATTGACATTAAGTTTTTTTATAATACGGATGATGGTATCAGTCTGGTAATAGGGGGTTGAAACGACCATCTTCACCTGGCTCTTATCCGTTTTAAGGGAAAAACATCCCTCGGCATTACAAAACAAAGTTGAAGGGGATTCCCCATCGGTGAGCACCTTTACCTCTATCCTTGTATTGGTTATTGGTTCCCTTGTATCGGCATCATAAAAACAAAATTTGTATTCCCTGGTATTGAACAATTTAAATACACCGAAAAAGATAAGCACTATGCATACCGTAACAATGGGAATGATAATAAAATACCGGTTGGCGGTATTTGGGACTGACCCGGCAGGCTCTGCCAAGGCCTGTGCCCCGCTCTGAGATGCTTCGATCAGATCCTGGTTCTTAAATACAAAGTCATCCCAGTTTGCATACCCTGCATACTTGCTTAACAGGTTTAAAACGTCTATCCTTGGAAGGGATTTGCTCACCGATTTCATATGGGTGTAAAACCACTTTTCGCTGATGTGAGCATTTACGCTTTTAAGCAGCTCTTCCTGGAAATCGGTTATTTCCTGTCCTTTCCACTCGGAAATGTTCGGATTTATGCCAGGGTATGATTCTTGCATCTTAGCCACGATCTTTAGTTTCAGCTCTGCAAAATATTCCTGATTGTTCCGGGACAAAGTTCTTTCGTTTTATAAGTTATTGTATGTAAAACCCTTGTAAAACTATTTACAATTATTTTACAAGGATATTTCAAATGCATCATGCAAACCGGGCTTAATTTCGCCAGGTAAAAATACCCACGGGTATTGTCAAACCAAAAATATAAAAAAGAATTAAAGGAATCAAATCGATCACTATTAAAAAGGAGGAAAAACCCATGAGAACAAAAACAAAATCCATAGTATCAGTTATTATCACGATCACATTACTAATATGCTTAACGATCCCGGCCGGGGCATCGGCCCAAAAGAAATCCAGCTTCATTAAAATTGGCACTTATGATTCCAGGACAATAATCTTCGCCTGGTCAAGGACGGATCTTCTGAAACAATATTTGATCAAACTGAACCAGAGGAGCGATTCAGCAAAGAAAGCAAACGACAGCGCAAAGATCAAAGAACTGAGCGTGCAGGCAATATCATTTCAGCACCTGCTTCACCAGATGGTTTTCAGTACGGGATCCGTTGCTTCTATTATGAAAGTAATTAATGACAAGCTCCCCGAACTGGCTAAAACCGAAGGAGTGAGTTTCATTGTAAGCAAATATGAACTTAATTACAGCGACCCTTCATTTGTGGTCATTGACCTGACAAAGAAGGTAGCAGCGCTTTTCCTGCCCACCGAAAATATAGATAAGATGGCTGCCGAAATTGCCAAACAGTCGCCTATTCCTATTGATGAAATGACCATTGAAACGGATATGCTCGATGGTTACTGCAAACTATACGGGAAAAAATGAGGAACCTTTTACTGCGAGGATTTAGTTTTAAATATGAAAATGAAAAATTTTCGCTACTTCGCTACCTCGCTACTTATTATATTTGATACAAACCTTTAAAACAAAAAACCATGTTAGAACAATTGCATAATCACATAACAAAGGAATTGGAACAGAATACCAAAACCGATACCATCTTCATTCTGACGTCCATAGTGCTTAACCTGATCACTCTTGGAGTGAACTCCGGCATGGTGGAAAAATCACGCACTCAAAATTCATCGCTCATGGTGATGTTCATTTTTGTTGTCCTGATAGTAGTAGTGAATGTTGTTGTTGTCATTGGTTTATTAAAAGGAAGGCAGACCAGGGTTAAGCTGACCAATGGGCTGTTAGCCATGTACAGGGATCAGAATGTGGCAAAGTATTACGACGAAACCCTGCTTGGCAACTACAACGTAAGATACAACCTCTTTCTCATGGTTGTTGTTTGTACAGGGCTGATCGCCTCGGTAGTGCCGTTCATCATGCGATAAAAACAAAAAAACATCATTTATGAAAAAACATTTTCAGTCACTCCTTGATAAATCTCACCGCTGGTACACCCTGTCATTTTTTCTCGCGGCAATTTTACTGGTGATCAGTTCCCAGATGGTGGGTACAACAGATAATATCCCGGGCCTTTTATTGCTCCTTGGCGGGCTGGTTTCTCTCTTTTTTGCCTTTCTGCATCCCTGGAGAATATCGACAAACTTTGCTAAACTGGCAGGGGTGTCTTTCGGTTTAATATTGCTGACATTCCTAGGGATATTTATACTCTCCTCTTTGCATAAAACTGAGTATTTAAGTGAAGGCGTTGTCATGGGCTTCATTGGCCTTATCTGTCTTCCGGGGATTGTGGTGGGGGTAGCCGGAGCAATTTTCTGGGCAATACGGAAAAAATAAGGACTTAAGCTGGCCTTGTACCTAATCTTTTCTGAGGATGTTAAATGCCATCAGGGCTTTGCCGTGCCTGATGTAAAGCATCCCCCTGAAGATCACCGGGTGTGAGAAATGTTCCCTGGTCCCTTTGGGAACCCTGTAAAAACTGGCGATCTCCATCTTGCCCTTGCCGGGGTTGATAAGGTAAATGTTGCCTTTCTGGTTGTAATAATACAGAAACCGGTTGTCGAAAATAATGGCGCCGGTTCCGCATTTCAGGGAATCGAGGATAAGCCCGGTTTTGGTGTCAAGCGTTAACAAGGACTTGCGGCTGTCGGAACAGGTGTAGATCTTCTCACCCTGTATGATGAACCCGCCCATATAATTGTCAACTGAGGGGTTCCTCCAGACCTCGCGCACCGTCTTTCCTTTGTTCTCCAGGGCCAGTTTTACCGCCCCGTTTCCGTCGCCGGCAACATAATAAATCGAACCGTCCTCATACCATACCGTATTGCTGTGGGTGTCGCCGTTACCGGGTTTTCGTTCGGCAGTTGGGGTGTTCACCTGTTCATTTACCCAGAGCAGTTCCCCGTTCTTCGCATCAATCCCCAGCAGTGAATAAGCTGTAAACACGGCGATGATGGTTCTATCTCCGTATTTCACCAGGAGCGGAGAATTATAGCCTGGTCTTTCACCCCTTCCTTTGCAAACCCAGATGATCTTACCTGTGAAACGGTTCAGGGCAACTACATTGGTGTCGGTGCCCCCGGGGGTGAAAAATACCATATCCCCGTCAACAAGGGGTGATTCGGAATGACCGTGCATGGGCGAAACCCCGTGAAGATCAGTTTTGCCGACCATCCACTTCAATGTCCCGGTCTTAAGTTCTATACAGGCAATATTCCCCATCCCTGAACTTACATAGAGCATGTCGTCATATATGGTAGGGCTCATTCGTGATCCGGGGAAAGTCTTAGTCCATTCCTTACCGAACGCGGTTTTCCAAATGATCTTGCCGTTCAGGTCCAGGGCAAAAAGGTAAGCAGTTGAATCGATCTCACCTGCCACAAAGATCTGGCTGTCGTGGAAAACAGGAGATCCGAAACCATTACCAATATCTTCATTTGACCAAATCAGGGCCGGCCCTTCAGGCGGCCAGAATTTCTGAAGTGCAGATTCATTGTAGATCCCCCTGCGGTCGGCTCCTCTCCATTGGGAAGCAGACTGGGATAAAACGGCAGAAGAAATAAGGAGGAGAACGAAAAGGCTGATTGACAGCCTGAGGTACATTGTACGTTGCATGGCTTTGGTGGTTTGTCCCGCTAAGTTAAGAATTGATTTATTCCCCCGTGGTAATTTTCAGACCCAAGGGGTGCTGACCCGGGATTTTATACTGATTAATTTTCTATATCAGGAAAAATAATTACTTTTAAGGTTATGAAGGCCGATGAAAAATCCAATATCCTGGTTGTTGATGATATTGAGCCGAATGTGATTCTGCTGGAGACGACACTCAGACATCTTCAAGCCAATATAATTACAGCAGGCTCAGGCAGGGAAGCTCTCGAAAAGATCAAAGGGAAAGAACTTGCACTTGCACTTATCGATGTGCATATGCCCGAAATGAGCGGAATTGAGCTCGCTTCGGAGATACTCAGGGACAAGAACCGTAACCTCATCCCCATCATATTCATTACAGCCTACCCCTGCAATGATACGGAACTGGAAAAGATCTACGAGACAGGAGTTATTGATTATATTTTCAAACCGGTCCACCCTAAGCTGCTGATCAGTAAAGTCAAAATTTTGCTTGAGCTCGACCGTCAGAAGCAAAAGATCCTTGAGTCGGAGAAGCTATACCGTATGCTGCTTAATGCATCTCCCGAAGGGATCATAATCATGGAAATCTCGGGCTCAATAAGAGAAATATCAACAGTGGCCGCCGAGATATTCGGCCTCAGGCGCAGGGAGGATTTCGTAGGCCGGAACATTCTCACTCTCTTTCCGCCGGATGAACAGGGGAGGCTGCAGGAAGTCATCAGAGATACCATTGAACAGGGGCCGTCCCATAATGTGGAGTTCCTAATTACACGATCCGACCAGAACCAGGTTACCTGCGAGACAAGCTTCAACCTTATCAGGGATAACCTCGGAAAGCCTGCTGCGCTAATGACCGTCATCAGGGATATCTCGGGAAGGAAAAAAATACAGCAGCAGATGATCCATACTGAGCGCCTTGCAAGCATAGGGGAACTGGCAACAGGAATAGCTCATGAAATAAACCAGCCGCTGAATATCATCTCTCTCGGGCTTGAAAACCTGCTGGTCGAAATCAGCAGGAACAACTCGGTCGATCCTGATTATTTTCATAACAAAGCCAAGCTCATCTTTAATAATATAGCCAGGATCACGTATATCATCGACCATGTAAAAACCTTTTCAAGAGTAAACCATGAGCTGAACCTGGTGGAATACGACATTCATGATGCAATCAGGGATGCGGTATCACTCATCGATAACCAGTTCAGGAATGCCGGCATTACGCTGAATCTGCAATTTGAAAAGAATGTGCCAAGGATCATCTGTGACCCCAATAAGGTTGAACAGGTCATCCTGAACCTGCTCCTGAACTCCCAGGATGCAATTGAAGAGAAAATGAGCATCGTTAAAACCGATTATAAATGGATAGTGGAAATCAGGACCCGGAAAAGTAAAAGCAGCCTGATCATTGAAGTGATGGATAACGGAATGGGTATCAAATCGGCCGACATTGATAAGATCATGATGCCGTTCCACACAACGAAGAAAGCAGGAAAAGGAACCGGCCTGGGACTGTCTATTTCTTATGGTATCATCAAGGATATGAATGGTTCGATTGAGATAGAGAGCGAATATTCACGTTGGACCACAGTTACTATAACCATCCCCCTCGCCCCGGCTGAACCGGATAAACGGGATAAAAGGAAGGGACAGGATAAACCAGACCAGGCATGAGCAGGAATCCCCGAACACCGGGCGGCACAGCGCAGTTCGGTGAAAAAGATAAACTTAATGTCCTCATCCTCGACGATGAAGTTCAATTCTCAGAGGAGCTCGGTGAATTTTTCAGGAATTCAGGGTTTAATCCTTTCATTGCGAATACCGGGCAGGAAGGGATTAATGTCCTCCGGCAGCAGCGTGTCGACCTGCTGATACTGGATGTTCGTTTGCCCGGAATCAACGGCCTTGACATCCTCAGGGATGTCATGGTAAGCCACCCGGGACTGGAGGTCATTGTTGTTTCAGCCCATGGTGATATGGATACTGTGATCAAAGCCATGCGCCTGGGCGCTATAGACTACCTCCGCAAGCCATTCCGCCTTGCCGATATCCAGATATCCATTGAACGCACCCGAAAATTCTTCCACCTTCAACAAAGGCTTAAACTTGTTGAAGAGCGTAATTCACTGATCTCAGAATCCCTGGAGCAGAAAACCGACAGGCAACTGATCGGCGCAAGCCCTCAGATATTGAAAGTGCTGGAACTTGCAATGACTGCCGCCAGCTATCCCGATACCAATGTGCTGATCACAGGCGAAAGTGGGACAGGCAAGGAAAATATTGCAAGGATAATTCATTACGCAAGCATCCGCAAGGACAATTTGCTGTTCACTGTCAACAGCAGTTCCATCACTGAATCCCTCATGGAAAGTGAATTCTTCGGTCATAAAAAAGGTTCGTTTACTGGAGCCCTGAATGATAAAAAAGGATTTTTTGAGATCTGCGACAAAGGCACTCTCTTTTTCGATGAGATAGCCGACATGCCTAAGAACCTGCAGGCCAAAGTCCTCCGGGCCATAGAAGAAAAGAAGATTACAAGAGTAGGGGATACCGAACAGGTCTCCACGGATTTCAGGATAATTTCGGCTACAAACCATGATCTCGACAAACTGGTGGAAGAGAAAAAATTCAGGCTTGACCTTCTGCACAGGCTCAATACCCTCCATATTCATATAGCTCCTTTACGCGAAAGGCCTGAGGATATAGAACCTCTCCTGGATTTCTTTGTAAAGGACTTTGCCAGGAAAACCAATCACTCTTTACCTTCGATAGATAAAAACCTCCCGGCTGAACTGAAGAATTATTCATTTCCAGGGAATGTCAGGGAATTGAGGAATATGGCCGAGAGAGCCGTGATCCTTTCAAAAGGCAATAAACTCGGGATTGAGGATTTCCCTCTGAGATATTCTGCCAAACCCCCGTCAGGGGAGGAGTCTTCAGGCCTGAACCTTCATGATACTGAGATGGATGTGATTCGTAAAGCCCTTAAAGCCTCTGATTATAATCAGAAACATGCCGCTTCATTGCTTGGTATCTCACGCGACACCCTGATCAGGAAAATGAAAAAATACAATATCCTGATCGGCAAAAAAGAATTTATTTCCTGACCCTGTTGCAGATCCGCACAACTGTGCGGTTTTTTGCTGCAACATTCTTTTCCGGTACATCCTCTGAAACATTGACTATAAAATTTCTGATGTCCTCTTTCCCTTGATGAACAAGGGTTACAAGAGAAACTGAAATTGGTTTTACATGCAAATACCTTCCCGGTACGCCTTTTGCATGATAATGATGAACCGAAGAAGCCTTAATGGCATTTCACTTTTTGGTTCTCTACTGATGGGTGTTGGTTTTCAATTTAAAAACAGCAGGCAATTGCGGTTTCTGGATCGTCTGTCCTATTTATGCCGTATTGTATTGATCCCTGTCCTCGTCCTTTTTTTTGTTAACTGCAGCTATTCACAGACCCTTATTGTAAAATGGGATTTCCCTAATAACCCTGATGATTCAGTATCTGACGGCGGGATTCCTGCCAATACCGGGAAATACATAGGTACAAGGGGTGGGGCGGGATCCCCGGCTTTCGGGTATGCAGGTTTTACAACACGCTGCGCCGGGGCCCAGCAATGGGCAAACGGGGCTATGGTCAAATGCTGGCAGGTTGAATTTTCAACAGCTTCATACAGTCAGCTTACTATCCGGTCAAAAAATAAATCATTCCAGCCTTCGGATTTTGGTCCGCGTGATTGGCTGGTTCAATACCGTATCGGTACGGGAGGCAGCTGGACCACCTTCGCAAATTTCGATATAAAAAACGGAAATCATTGGGACTCTCTGACAACCACACCGCTTCCTGCACCCTGTAATAACCAGGCTTCATTATATATACGATGGCTGATGGCATCAAATGAACCCACACAGGGTAGCGGGGATGTTGACAACACCGCTTACAATTTTATAGATGATATTATTGTAATGAGCGGATGCTCAATCCCAACGGTCGCAGCAAACCCGGTTGCACAGACAGTTTGCCCGTTCAAGCCAATCACCCCCATTGTCATTACCAACCAGAACAATATTTCGGGGACCACTTTTTCGTGGACCCGCGATAATACTGCCATCCTTACCGGCATTGCAGCTTCAGGCACTTCAAACCCAATTGCAGGAACCCTGAACAGCACATCTCCCCAGGTCTTCGTAACCACGACATTCACCATTACCGCAAGCGCCGGAGGTTGCACCTCAACAACCACAGCAACCGTTACGGTAGGCGATAATACCCCTCCGGTATTTCTGGTAACCCCAAGTCCTGTTCATTTCTGCGTGGAAGATATAGTCCATGCTTTCTGGAACTTCGCAGGTGACATAACTCCTGTGAGGCCCGACTGGCACACCTTTTATGCAGGCGGGACCGTTTTTGACCTCAGCCCCGCGACCTTTTCTGATGACTGTACCGCTGCAGGCGCGCTTATCCTTCACTGGAGGATAGACCTGGTGGGTGGATCAGTCATCACCGGCACAGGCCAGGTCTCGCTGTATCCATCCAACATTATATTCCCTTTGGGGACGAGCACAATCACCTACTGGCTCGAGGACCAGAGCGGGAACCTCACCCAGGTAAACAAGCGCCCCGTAAGGCTTGTCATTGTCCACGCAAGACCCGATATCACAAGGAATTTCTGAAATCAATCATAAAAACAAATCCCATGAAACAAAAATTTTAATTATGAACAAACATCCGGAAAAGTGAAAAATCAAATCATTGTAACATTCAAACCTTAAAAAATCAATCGTATGAAAAAGCAATTTTTACTTCTGATCCTGCTTGTTATAAGCGGTTTATCTGCTGCCTATGCGCAGCCGAATTGTACCCAGGGCCCCCTCGCACCTGCAGCCGGTTCGCCATACACCTATACTGTAACCATCAATGATCCTCCTTTTAATCATACAGCCGGCCTTTACACCTGGTATGTCACAACCAACGTAGACCTGCTGAATGCAACAGGGGTGGTTCCAAACAACGGCGGCGAGATCATCGCAACCGGTACCTACAATGCACCTGCCGCAGGGCAGAGTTCCATACAGATCACCTGGACGGCACAGGCTATTGTTAACGGGATAACCCATCCGTATTACCTGGTTATAAAATTTGCCGGAAGCAATAACGGGATTTGCGATGCAATGAACATGAAAGTATGGCAGGTGACGCCTATTAACAAATTCCTGCTGGCTATCAATATTTACAACGGGACCGACAAATACTGTTCTGCTCCTGTAAGCTCGGCAACAGTCACCCCCGGGGCAACCCCCACAGTCAACTACCAGTACGGCGTGAATACCATCTATGCAAGGGTAACCCCGAAGAACTACACCGGCGACTGGACCCCTTCGTTCAAGATCGACGGGCTTGACCCGATACAGACCCTCACTGCAGTAAGCTGGAGCACCGACTCCCTGTTCACCACCACCCATACTACTACGATTGCCGGGAATGTTGCCACTTCAACCGACCCTCATACTTCGGCATTCGACGGAAGCGCCAGGCTGTACCTGAAGATAGATGTGGATAACCACCATTTTGAAGGCCTTTCAGACCTTGCCCTTACTATTGGAGTGGATGGTGTGATACATGTGGGAGCCACTACACTTAACGACGTGAAATCCGAAACCGATTGTTCCGATGAAGTCGCGTTTGGCAAGACCCTGCCGATCACCATCAAGGCTCGCCCGACTGTTACTCCTGATCCTCTTACCGGCCCGTTTATCACGAAGAACCCGTAACCCTGAACAGACAGTAAAGAAGTATTTTGCTTTATCCCGCATGCTGGCATGATGCCCGGCCGGACCTGGGTCCGGCCGGGTTCTGCTGCGGGACAAAGAGTAATAATGGAATACCCTGGAAACAGGGAAACGATTTTATAAAAACAACCTTGATCTGAATTCCGATGAGGTTTGTGACTGCTGTTAAGAAGCTATGGCTGGTGTGTATTCTGGCTGTTCTGAATGTGGCTGTTGTTAGTGCACAGGCAGGTGCAACGGTTGTTGCGGGGGAGAAATACTCACTCGCGGTGATCGAAGTGCCTGGCGAAACCTACGACTGGACCATATATTCCGATTACACCTTATCTGTTCAGACCACTGCGGATGAGGTGAGGTGGCTTTCGCCCAGGTCAGGCCCTTTGGTCAGGCTTGAATGGATGAAAAGCGGGGTATATTATTTCACCGTGATGGCAGTAAATCCAAACGGTTGTATGAACCTGAAAGTCGGGCTGGTTGTAGTAAACCAGAGTGCAGGGCTTACCCCGGGCATCGTCATACAACCCGATAAAAATCCGATTTGCGAAGGCACGAGGGTCTCATTTTCAGCCAGCGTGGCCAACCAGGGAATGTATCCAATCTACCGCTGGCACAAGAACGGGGAACTCGTTGGAATGAACAGTTCAAGGTACTTTGATAAAAACCTGAAAGAAGGTGACAGGATCACCTGCCGCCTGACCTCGAGCGCAAAACTGGCCAACCCAGTCAATGTAAACTCAAACGAAGTGACAATGACAGTTTACAAAACGGTTGCATCGTTCAGGATAGCCGAGAATATCTACCAGAGGACCTGGCAACTTCACCTGGTAAACCAGTCGAAGGACGCCGATACATATAACTGGGATTTCGGAGACGGCCAGACTTCCGGCGAGGAAAACCCTGTGGTCAATTACAAATCCGACGGCACCTTCCTGATACGCCTGATCGCTTCAAACCAGTACAGCTGCATCGATACTGCATATTATATGTACGAAATGCTGTTCAAAGGACTGTATATACCGAATGCTTTCGCTCCAACCACCACCGTTTCAACGGCCAATATGTTCAAACCCCATGGCACCAACCTTAAGGAATACCGCATCGAAGTGTATGATTCCTGGGGGCACCTCCTCTGGGAATCCGAAAAGCTTGACGAATCGGGAACCCCTGTGGAAGCATGGGACGGAACATACAAAGGAAAGCTGATGCCACAGGGGACCTATATGTGGAAGGTCAGTGCGGTGTTCAGAGACGGCAGCGTATGGACCGGGTCCGACATCGGGCATGGCAAAGGAAAAACTATTGGAACAGTCGCACTGATAAGATAAAACGGTTTCAAAATTCATGGATATGAAAAGATATTTAATGACCAACAATATCATCTTCGAACCCCGGTGTTCAAAAAGGACAAGGGCGGCGGCAGGATGGAATCATCAGCTTGTCATTCTTTTCGTATTATTGGCAATACTGCTGCTGGGGATCTCCGCCTTCGGCCAGGACCCGAATTATTCACAGTGGCTGAATACACCGGTTTATTATAACCCGGCGTTTACCGGGCTGAACAAGGGAATGAGGGCAAAGCTGTCATACCGTGACCAGTGGCCGAACCTGCCGGTAGATTACAGGACCATGTACTTTTCGGCTGACCTGGGCGACAGAAGCCTGCCGGGAGCAGGAGGGTTCG
The DNA here is from genome assembly GCA_903824935.1 of uncultured Bacteroidales bacterium. Classification (GTDB taxonomy): domain Bacteria; phylum Bacteroidota; class Bacteroidia; order Bacteroidales; family FEN-979; genus CAIRDP01. Next base: position 24,049 of record CAIJYT010000082.1, read on the forward strand.
GCCTCATCATCAACTCCGACAACCAGAGCTTTGGCTTCATCAAGAACCTCTCGGCATCTCTTACACTCTCGGCCCGCATTCCAATGAACGCCTGGCTCAGCGCACAGGTCGGGATCAAGGGCGGCATCATGCAGAAAAGCATGAACTGGGATGATTTTGTGTTCAGCGACCAGCTTAACGACAGGTACGGCAATATCACTAATACCCAGCTCCCTCCGCCCGACGCACAGCAGAGACTGTTTCCTGATTTCGGCGCCGGCGGACTGCTGCAGTTTGCAGCCCTCGACGGTATGATCATCGGCACTACGGGTTTCGCAGTGGACCATGTGTTTGAACCTGACGAGTCATTCTACAACATCGACCGCTCCAGGCTCCCGAGAAAATACGTTGGACATCTCGATGTGGTGATCTCCCTTGGTGAAGGAGAACCTGGCAAAAGCCAGGTGAGAGGTTTCAACGACCCCCTCAGGCTGAACCCCGGAATTCTCTATCAGAACCAGAATAACCTGAGCTCAATCCAGGCAGGGATCAACGCCCTGAAATACAATATCTACCTGGGTTGCTACTACCAGTCTACAGCCATCGACAACAATTCTTCATCCCTCATGATCCTGGCCGGCTACCGCTATGTCATCTCCGACCAGGCCACAGTTAAATTCATGTACAGCTATGATGTCGAACTTTCAGGTAAAATGGCCGGGACCGGGGGAGCACATGAAATCAGCCTCATCCTCGAATTGTCAACTTTGAAACTTTTCGGAAAGAACAGGTATGAAGAATGCCCCGCCCTGCAAAGCAAAGAAATTAAGTTCACACGCCTTGAATGCAGCCCGTTCTGATCGTCATGCAAGGCATGTAAAAAGAAAGTCAGGGAGTATATCTGAACTTACCAGATCTTCACCCTCAGGCTGTCGGCCCTCCACATCGCATCACCCTGTTTGATGTCGAAAGTCGCATAGAACTCCGGGATATTCGCCAGAGGTCCCAGCACCCTGAACTTCGGAGGCGCATGCTCGTTGCTCTTCACCTGTGTCGCCACCGCCTCAGGCCTCATGTTCACCATCCATGCCAGCGCATAACCCAGGAAATATCTCTGGTCGGGACTCAGCCCGGCGATCACCTCCTTGTTGATATACTGCGGAGTCTTTTTAAACGCCTCGTAACCCATGATCACACCAGCAAGGTCAGCTATATTCTCTCCCTGCGTCATCTCTCCGTTGATATGAAGACTGTCAACAGCGATAAACTCGTTGAACTGCCTTACGATCATTTTGGTCCTTTTAAAGAAACGCGCACTGTCCTCGCTGGTCCACCAGTTATGCAGGTTTCCGAATTCATCATACTTGCAACCCTGGTCGTCGAAACCATGGGTGATCTCGTGCCCGAAAGTAGAGCCACCGATGATTGAATACAGCAGCGCGTCGTCAGCCATAGACCTTTCGTAACCCGGCACAATGATATTGCAACCTGGGATCACGATCTCGTTATTCGAAGGATTATAGTATGCGTTGTAAGTCTGGGGTTCCATATCCCATTCACTGCGGTCAACAGGTTTCCCGAACTTCGAAATATTATAATTGAATTCCCAGCGGTTGGCACTCATCCCGTTCTTTACGTAACTCGAACGGTCAACGGCCAGCGAGCTCATATCCTTCCACTTGTCGGGGTAACCCACTTTAATAATGACGGTGGATAGCTTTTTCAGAGCCTTCTGCTTCGTCACATCGCTCATCCAGTCGAGGTTCCTGATCCTCTGGGCATAAACCTCCATAATGGATTTGCCTATCTCCTGCAGTTTTTCTTTAGTGCCTTTCGGCAGATATTCATTCACGTAAACCTGTCCGATAAGCTCGCCAAGTGAGCCATCGGTTTGCTCGACCACCCTTTTCCACCTGGGCTTTGGTTCCTTGATCCCCCTCAGTACGGTCGAATAAAAGTTAAAACCTTCAAGGAAGGTCTTGTCGTCGAGGAAACGGCTGAGGCTGCTAACCAGACGGACCTTCAGGTAATTCTTCCAGTCCTCCAGGGCGATTGATTTAAGTAAGCCATTCTCAGCAGCCAGGAACTCGGGCTGCCCCACGATAACGGTGTCGGCCTTGTTCAGCCCCGCAGCCTTGGTGAAAAGGTCCCAGTCAAAATTAGGCATGGAGGCCTTGAGCTTCTCAATGGAGATCTTGTTGTAATTCTTCAACGGATCCCTGGTGTCTTCACGCTTACGCGAAACCTTGGCCAGGGCTGTCTCCAGCTTCATGCAATGCTCTGAGGCAAGCGTAGCGGCTGCATCGGTATAGCCCATGATCCTGAACATGTTCGTAAGATAAGTCACGAATTTTCCGCGTATCATTATCGTCCTGGCATCATTGTCGATATAATAGTTGCGGTCGGGAAGGCTTAAACCTCCCTGGTTTACAAAAACCGCGTATTTGCTGCTGATCCTGTCGTCCTGCCCCACGTAAAAGCGGAAGAAAGGAGAGCCCGCAACAGAATGAATATACGCTGCTTCAGTTGCCAGACCTCTGATATCTTTGACTGCATCTATGCGCGCCAGGTCCTCCATCAGGTCTCCAAGCCCCTTTTTGTTCAGGTTCACACTATCCATCCCGGTATAGAAGAAATCACCTATCTTCTGCTTGGTACTACCCTTAGGTACATCTTTCAAAGCAGCTGAAGACTCGCAAACACTGCGTACCTGCGCATTGATGGTGTCCTGTATAAGTTGCCACAGTCCGTTGCTTTGCTCACTCGCAGGAATGGGATTTTGTTTGAACCACTTCCCGTTCGCGAACAGGAAAAAGTCATTGCCTGCTTTAACCGTTGAGTCGATATGCGAAACCAGGGGATCGGCCTTGTCCTGCCTGGCAGGTTTGCATGAATACAGCATCGCCAATACGGCGAAAGATGCCATAAGAAAAAAGTACTTTCTCATAAAAGGGGGTTTGTATCCGTCAAAGATCGTAAAATTCCCTTAATTCCTGGTAAGACGCAGATTGATTTACAACATTTTCGGAATATCCTCTCTCCCCGTTCACGGTTCACGATTCACGGATCACGGTTCCCGGTTCACAACAGCGTCACCACTTCATCAAGGGGCTTACGGTTACGGTTCGCCGACTGCCTTTTGGCAAGATCGGGAGGCAGAACAGTTTCGTCCCCGGGGTACCCTAAAGCGATCATCACCACAGGCTCAGTATCCGGGCCGAGGTTTGCAGCATTCCTGGCTTTATCACCGTCAAACCCTCCCATGGGATGCGTTTTCAGGCCCATTGAAGTTGCCTGGACCATCAGCATGGCATTGGCCAGGCCGGTATCATGCCAGGCATGGGTGTTGTTTATAACCCTTTCCTTGTAATTATACCTCATTAATGCCACAGAAAGTATAAGGACCCCGGCTTTCCCGGCATACCTCCGGTTGCCTTCATCAAGGCAGGAAGCCAGCAGCTCAAAACCGGGAGTCCCCTGTATGGCATAGAAATATCTCCAGGGCTGGTTGTTCGCAGCCGAAGGTGCAAGGGTGGCTGCGGTTAAAACAGCCAACAGCTTTTCCTGCTCTACAGGCTCACCGGAGAAAGAAAAGTGCGCTCTGCGAGTGTTGATGGGTTCAATGATCATAGCTTGATGTTAGATTGGCTCCACCCTTAACTGTATGCTCCCGTCGAGGAACATTCCAAAGGTGATGGCAGGCAACGGACCGTTCAGTGAACCGTAAACCCTCACATAAAAACTCGGCTGGCTTAGATACGGCCTTATGTTCACATTGTTCAAAGTCACAACCACCGTTTTTGCAGCAGGATTGGTATTGGTAACATTACCGACCTCGTTCTCGGGCTGGAAGTTCGCATTGTCAGAAACAGTAGCCCTCATTGAATTCAGCCAGTGAAAGGTCGAATCGGGAGGCTGCTCGATGCTAACAGCAAGGTAAGTGAAATACGTGTTCTGTATGACCCCCGAACTGAAGCCGTTTGCATTGAGAAGGCTGTCAAGATTGACGTGGATCAGCCCTGAATAAAGAACCACCTCACCGGATGTTTTCAGGCTGGTCCCTGTATAAGTGAAATGCTGCCTGGGCAGCTTCATGGTTACATCAAAGGCCACCAGGTCCTTGGCCTGCTTGCAGGACGTCAGGTATATCAACGGAATGGCCAGTATGATTAACAGAAAAATATAAATACGTGTTTTCATAGGATTCAATGTTTAAATTCGGAAAAGTTTAATATTAGGTCAAAGATAAGGAAAACAATGCCCGAAAGCAAATTATTTTATGGTCTGGTAACGCTTTCCGTTCCTGTAAACCACGATAAATGCATCATGGATGCCTTTTTTTTGCATTTTCTCTTTAAGGCTTTTTGCACATCCCGCATCGGAACAACGCCCGACCATGAACCGTAACACATTTCCCGCCTTTTCCACCCTGACCTCCTCGCCTATATGATACCGGCTTTTTAAACTTCCCGCCGAATACCTGCCCCTGCCCGAAGCAAAGATCTGCACCGAATAGGATAGATTCCCTTTAATTGCCTTTGAGTCGGCAGTCGGCAGTCGGCAGTCTGCAGACTTTTTTCTTCCGACTTGCGATTGCTGACTGCTGATTGCCGACTGCAAACTACCTTCCTGCCGACTGCCGACTGCCGACTGCAGACTACCTTCCTGCCGACTGCCGACTGCCGACTGCTGACTTACCGGCGAAACATACACCGGATACTCCATGGGTTGCAACTGTGCCGGCTGCAAAGGTTTGCCATGGTGCTCCTTCGCTATTCCTGTCCCCAGGTTGAACGAGATATTCAACGAAATATAATGCACCACATCGTAGGGGTATCCCCCGGTGGTGTTGTCAAGCTTGTCGGAGAAATAGGTCTTGTAGGAGTATTCAAGGCCCAGGTTCAGCCTGTTACCAACCCTGTAATAAAAACCGAGCGAAGCAGGGATTACAAGTGAAGCATTGAAATTGGTCAGGGGGTTGTTGGTCTGAAGGGAGTCGAAATTATAAACCTTGTTTGTGAGTTTCGAATACCAGCCGGCAAAACCCAGCCCGACAGCACCGTATACAAAAAACCTTCGCTTGGGGCTTGGCCTGAAGAACAGGTTCGAGAAATTGATCACCATTTGAAGGTTCCCCTCAAGGATTATCCCGGTAAACGAGTCCTCCATCTGCAACCCGTTCTTTTCGTAGGTTTTGATACCCCCGTTCAGGATGCCACTGAACAATGAAATCCTGAAACCTAAAGAGTTCGAAAAATAATACTGCCCGAAAAGACTGGTGGCAAGCCCTGTCGAAAGTTTCATTTTAAAATGCCCGGCATTCAGGTCGCCGTAATATATCGCAGGCCCGAAAGTCAGCCCGAATTGCCCGGTATTGGCGAGTACCGAATTATAATTTGAACCCGTCTCCCGGGTCTGGGATATCCCCGGAAACGCTGTCAGCAGTAAAAGGAATACGAGGGTCAGGCCCGGCCTGGATCTCATAAGTCGACATGAATGAACCGATAAAATTAAGGCCAAAACATACCGGCCTTATTCAGCTATCAGTTTTTTTGTCAACAATCCATTGTCAGTTTTAATCCTGAGAAGGTAAATACCCGATGGCTGGGTTAATGTAAACTGATGACTGAAACTCCCCGATGGCCTGTATTCATTCATAAGCAAGGCAACTTCCGCTCCTCTCAGGTTCAGCAGTTCAATAAGTACATTCCCCGAAGCAGGCAGCTGCATTTCAATCTTAAACTTGTCCCTGAAAGGATCAGGATAAACCCTCAGTTCCGAAACACCTTGTTCGCTTAATCCCACCGTGTTCTTCGAAATGGTCATGGTGGTGGTCTTGGTCACCAGCTTAGTCACAGCTATGGAGCCATAGAACGTGATGTCGTCGCTTCCTGTCGATGGGGCTTGCCAGGTAAAATCCCAGCTTGCCGAAGCCCCGGTCTTGGGAGCGTTGTGAGTTACGTACTTACCGCTGCCTACAAGCTTGCTCCCGGTTCCTGCAAACAAAGTGCCTATCAGGTTGCCGCTCAGGTCCTGGGGCGAAACTTCAAATCCCTTGTTCCCGGCTCCGGTTGCAGTTACGTGATAGTGTAAATAGAATCGTTCTTGTACCCATCGGCCGGGACGTTCGAAGTGATCCATCCTGTGACGGCAGTGGCGGTGCCTCCCATGCAATGAGTGCAGTTCTGCCCGTCGCCGGGTGAATTGGTGTTACCCGGGGGAGCTCCCGTGGAATTCCCCAGGTCCTCGCCGAAACCGGCAAGCAATACAACAAACAGCAACATTCCTGCCAGTATAAAAAAGTAAACATGTTTTTTCATAATTCTCTTTTTTTAATTTCTTCCTGTTAAAACCACCCATAAAGTTAGAACATTATCCCGTATATATATCCCTGCATGTGAAAACTTTAACAATAATTTTATCTTTGTATGGCCGATAAATGCAATAATCTAAACACTCACGTCATGCCAGCCATAGTATTCAAACGAAAGGAAATTAATTATACCGACCAGGGAGAAGGCGATACCATCGTCCTGCTTCACGGCTTCACCGAAGACCTCAGGATATGGAAACAATTCTCATCAAAGCTGTCGGCAAACTACAGGGTGGTCTGCATAGACCTGCCCGGCCACGGTCAGAGCGGATGCCTTGCAACGACCCATCCCATGGACCTTCTGGCAGTGGCCGTATCCAAAGTCATTACACATCTGAAAGTAAAGAAATGCCTGCTTATCGGCCATTCAATGGGAGGGTACGTGGCCCTTGCATTTGCCGAAAAATATCCCCGCATGCTCAGGGGCTTCGGGCTTTTCCATTCTCATTGCTATGCCGATTCAGCCGAAGACAAAAAGAACCGGCTCAGGACCATAGAAATTGTAAAAAGGGACAGGTTCAGTTTTCTTTCCATGTTCATTCCGGGTCTCTTCCCCGAAGAGGTCCGCACGAAATTCAGGAAGGAAATTGAATTTCTCCAATTGTGCACCGCTGACCTTACCAGGGAAGGTATCATTGCAACTCTCAAAGGAATGCGGGAGCGCAAAGACATGAGCGGCCTGCTGAAATCCACCAAACTCCCCGTCCTCTTCATCCTCGGCCTCAAGGATTCCAAGGCGCCTGTTAGCAGGCTCTGGGAGATGATATCACTCCCTGCGGTAAGCGAAAGCCTTATCCTGCGCGAATGCGGACATATGGGCTATATCGAAGCCCCGGATGTTACCTTGAAAGCTATAAAGAATTTTGCAGCAAGGGTTTTCTGAAAGGCCCTAGAATGTAAACCCCAGCCTGAACAGGAAAATGCTCTGGTAAGCCAGAACGTCCTGGGTGTATTCGGTGGCGATTGCACTCACATCTCCGGGGCTCATTTCAGTCGCCTGGTAGACCCAGTAATGATTGGTGCCAGAAACTGACCAGATGGAATACGAAACCGAGGCATACAGCCCAAAACGCCTGTAAACCCTGGCATTCACGCCGATTTCAAGAGCGGCGAACATCCCGCCCCGGGTGTAAGTATCGTAATTGTAAAAATAATTCCAGGCAATAGGCGGATAAACCCATTCCATCCATTCATCCATCTGCGTGGTGGGGGTGTTGATGAGCCATTTATACCCTCCCTGCAAAGCGATCACAGGCGTAAACCTCGTCTTCAAAACGGTGTACCTGACCTCGGCAAACACAGGCATCAGCGTGAAGTTGCCGGTATAATAGCTGTAAGTTGGGAGATTGTTGAACCTCTCTATCCCGACCCCGCCTCCGACACCGAGGTGGGGATTGAACTTATACCCGAAAATAGTCTGCATCCCGCTGAACAGGTTGCCTCTTTCGCTTACTATGGCAAAGCTGGTATTGTTATATAAACCCCTTGGCTTTTCAACCATCCAGCGCTGAAACCCGCCCTCGCTTTTTACATCCCTTTCGGTCGCCAGCTGAACCGCTTTGGTGTTGTCATCAGCCTGGGCAAAAACCATGCGCGGGCCGCAAACAACGGCAAGTACAAGTAATTTCAGAATGATCCCGGTAAGCTTTTTCATGTGTCTGACTGAGGACTGCAAAGATAGTCAATCATGCGTATTATTCTCTGATCATAAGCTTCCGGTCTGTCTCGCGTCCGTAACCTTTGATGAGGATGCTGTCGGATGTCAGGGTGACCACTGCAAACGTATTCTGCTCGGTGTCGACCATGCCTTTGAAGTTGACAAGGTGTATCCCGTCTTTAAAAAAATAAGCCCCTGCATGGTAATGCCCGTTGAACCAGGCTTTGACACAGGGATAGGATGAGATCAGTGCATAAACCTCCTTGCTGTTGAAAAGGATATGGTTCTCTTTTCCGAACAATGGGAAGTGGCAGCATACGATCACATTCTTTCCGTCGGTACCCCCTGCCTTAAGCTGTTCGTCAAGCCATCGCATCTGTTTTCTGCCAATTCCCCCGTTCCAGGGCATCCCGTTGGACTTCAGGTCCATGTATTGCTGGCCCACCATATCGTTCCGTTCATCCACCTGTTCCTTGTCCTGGGGAGCAAAATAACTGAGGTCGTCCCCGTTAAGTATGATAAAGCGCCATTTTCCTATGGTTACGGTATAAGTTCCCGGCGTTTTACCATCTTCCATCCTGTATCCATCCTGTATCCATCCTGTATCTTTCCTTCGCTTGTTTTCCGTCAACCCTATATGATCGATAAGACCTGCCTTGTACTTCGTTTTGATCATGTAATCATGGTTCCCCAGCACAAGGTTCAACGGGGCTTTGAATTTTGCAAAACGGGGAAGTATGCTGTCAAGGTTCCCGTAGCCATGGTCTATCATATCACCCAGGTGAAACACCGCGTCAAGCTTCATCGAATTGAATACTGTAATGCAGCTGTCAAGCTTGGCCAGCGAAAGCCGGTAATGCCGGTTCCCGTTGGCTTCACAGTCACAATACTGGCAGTCGGTAAATATCCCTATCGTAACGGTCCTGGCTTCCTGGGCAAAGGAAGTGCAAGCATAAATTAGGAAAAACAGTATGCAGGACTTGCGGAGAAAATTGGCCATCCTTCCCGTCATTTCACCCTGGTTAGTATCCCTGTTGCTGAATTATACCTTGCGACAATCTGCCAGGCGTCTGAAGGCAGAAGCTGTTTCACAGCCCAGAAGTCATAATTGCCAAAAGCCCTGTCGCCATTCACATCAAGGGTGGTATTCCCCGAAACGCCAAAATAATTTGAAGCTTCGTCGGTAAAGGCAAGTTTGAAGGTAGCGATATCGGGATGGCTCCCGGTGGCAAGATAGGTCTTAAGCCCCACCCACACTGCATCATAAGCAGTTAATGCGTAAATCTCGGGGCTCCTTCCAAGGCTTGACGTTATCCTTGCAACCAGGGGCTGCCACTTGCTTTTAGCGGCTTCGTCGAGCCCGAAAATGGGACAGGGCAGGCCGTGCGAGGAAGCAAATCCGGCGGCAGCCGTATCGGATATTACAGTCGCATTCTGAGCGAATGCAGAACTTCCGTACCAGCTTACATTCCTGAGATGGGGATAAGCACCGGCCGAAGCCAGCATGCTGCTGCCTTCACCGAAGGAACAGAGGTAAACGCCAATCTCCCGGGGGGTATAGCTGGCCAGTAGGGTGTTCACATTATTATCGAGCTGGGTGAGTTCAGCTGAAAAACCAGTTGCCTTGGGATCATATTTGACAGCAGTGTATGCAACTCCACCCTTGTTTGTAAACGAGGTGCCTGTCGCTCCAAGCAGGTCGTTGCCCCAAACATCGTTACGGATTATGGGAACTATTACCTTGATGCTGTCTTCAACAAGCATGGTGCTCATGGCCTGGCCCTGTATGACATCGCTCGAAACGAATCTGAAAATATTATCATAAGGTATGGCCAGTGAAACGGCCACGCTCGAAGGGCTCACAATAAGCATGCTGTGAGTGTCGGCAAACGGCTTGATCGCAGACACCTCTGCACTGCTGTATGGCCCAACAACCAGCCGGATCCCCTGGTCGTAAAAGAGTTTAAGCTGTTTCAGGGCTTCTGCCGTATCGGTCTTCGTATCTGCAACAGCAAGTTGCAAAACTACGTTCCGCCCAATCGAATTCAGCCAGGCGTTGATATCCTGCTGGGCGAGCGCAGTCGAAACCTGTGAACTCTGCCCGTTTGAAGCCCCGCTGCCGGTCAGCGAAAGCAAAACCCCTATGCGCACCGTGAATGGTGAATATGGCTGGGGACTGTAATGATCGTTTTTGTGGCAGGAAGTGATGATTACCATCGCTGCGGCAAGGATAAATAAAAACTTTTTCATATGTATTTTGATTTGAATAATTTATTCGGATGTGATCCTGACTTCGGTCCGGCGGTTCTGCTGCCGCCCTTCAGCTGTTTCGTTCGAAGCCACGGGCTGGGTTTCTCCAAAACCTTTGGCAGTGACGCGTTTCGCCTCAATACCGTGTTTGACAAGGTAATCCCTTACGGCATTGGCCCGGTCCTCCGAAAGTTTCTGGTTTGCCTCAGGCTTGCCAACATTATCGGTATGCCCCGCAATCTCGATGCATAGCGCGGGCTTGCTCTTCATCGCGTTCACAAGTTCGTCGAGTGAGGGCCATGATTCCTTTTTGATCGACGAAAGCCCGGTTTCAAAGAATACGTTCTTCAGGGTGTACACTTTGGGCGGGTCGTACTTCAGGGTCAGCGTGTACGTGACCTTGTGGTCCTCGCCCGGCACATCGATCTCCCTGTACTTGACGGTATCTGCAAAGAGCTTGTAATAGATCGTATAGGCATCCGAAGGCGGGATGCTCACCGAGCACTTGCCGTCGGCCCCGGTATTGCCCTGGTACACTTTTTTTGTTTTTTTGCTTTTCAGGAGGATGAGCTCGCCCTGCCTTGGTTTCCCGCTCTTGCTGGTTACTGTGAAATTAAATACCGCATCATTGCCATTGGCGGGCTTGTCCTGTGCAATGCCGTGAAAAGTCACAGGGGTCATTGCAATGAACAGGCAAAACAGTTTTCTTAACCTCATAGAATCCTATGTTATGGATTGAATCTTTTTAAAAAGTCCGTAAACCTCGTGACCTAAATTAAACTCAGGCCTGATCCTGAATATTGTGCCGTGCTGGAACCGGCTGTATAAAGCAGTGACCCACCTTGCTTTTTCTGTGATATACCATTCGTGGAGGATCTCCTGCTTACTGAATTTAATAGTGCTGACCTCCCCGGCTTTTTCATTGATGAAGTAGCCGGACGAAAAATGCCCCGGGCCGGATTCATGCGAAACAGGGCTCATCAGCCTGCGCGACTTTCTCCATCCGCTGCCTTTTAAGGTGGTCTTGAAGGTAAAGGTGTAATAATCCAAAGGCTTGAATCCTTTTGCAGCCAGGAGCTCCCTAAGCCCTCTCCCGTCGAAATAATTCACGTGGTTGATGAGGAGTTGAGAGGGTTTGCCTTCAAAGACAGCGGTAAGGTAGTGCTTCCATACATCTTCATGACCGTTGGGAGTGATGAAGTGCAGGTACCCTCCGGGCTTCAGGTAACGGTTAATGTTTATGAGGACGGCCGAGATATTAGTCACATGTTCTATGATGTCGCGGGCTATCACCAGGTCGAATTGCCCCTGGTATTCAGCCATGAGATTGTCGGGTATCCCCTGTATGGTTTTGAATTGATGATGTTCCCTGTTTGACAAGAGCACCTCAGGATTTACGTCCATAACGGTAACCAGGCTCTGAGGAAAAACGAATTGCAGTCCGGCCGCAAAATAACCTGAACCTGGCCCCAGTTCAAGAATGTTCTGCGGCAGTATGCTCTTCCTTTTCAGCGAATTTCCGAACAACACTCCACGCCTGAAGTTCCTTACGCAGTTCTTTGCCAGTTCTTCATGGCCCGTCCTGAGCGATTCCTCGATATAATAAGCGAGGCATCCTTTGGAAGTCTCGGTATCGCTGAGCATGGGATCGAGCTGGATATGCCTGCATTCCGGGCATTTGACCAGACGGGATGTTTTGATATCCCAGTAATCGACAAGCCCTACCTGTTCCGCCGTGGTGGACCCGCATATCCTGCATGCTTCTTCACGCTTCACAAGCTTGCCTTCGATGGGGACGGGGAACCTCATTTTTTCTCAGTGATGTTCAAGATGATCCAGGCTGCAATAAAGGCTTCAAGCAGGCTCAATGGAACAGCAAACAATAAAAGGCCATAAGGCAGGACTCCCAGGTTGCCTATAGCCACCCACATCATCACGAAAGCCATGAACCACGATAGTAAAGTCGTCTGCAGCAGGCTGAATTTTTGCGCAATGTAATAGATTGCGATAGCGAACAGCAACGACCATACTCCCCACATCGCGCCGTTCACAGGCGCCGAAGGGAAGGTGATGCCGAGGCCCTGGTAATGCGAGGTCCAGTAAGATTTGAACAGGAGATGGTTCCTTACAAATTCCGAGATGCTGATCCAGATGGTTGCCAGCAGTATCGCTAAGACTGGTTTGAGTTGTTTCATGCTGATCAATTTTTCTGCTGCGGGAACCAGCCCGCCGCTTTTTCTTCGCTAAGGTAAGTGAATTCGCGATTTATTTTTGCAGCTTCTTTATCAGCCCGTCTTCTATTGCCCCCTTTATCCTTACAACGGAATCTGTCTTTTCATTCGGCACTGTCATCGACAAAACGTATTGTTTTATTTTCCAGCCGTCAGCTTGTTTTGCAAGAACCCCGGAACCCCTGCAGATCTTCATCCTCGTCTCCAGCAGCTCATCGAACCATGCCATTTTCCCGCCTTTATCAAAATATACATGCCGTTCCATGGATCTGAAACTCCAGGCCCTGCCGCGGTCAAAATAGGGTTTGGTCCACACCATGAAGCTTTTCTTGTTCCAGTACTCTTTGGCATCGGTGCCGATAAACACTGCATCAGCGGCCATGTTTTTGAAATAAGCATTGTAATCTGCCTTTGCAGCCGCCGCATTCCATTCATCCAGCATCGCATTGATCTGCCTCCGCTCATCAGGATAATCATGCCCGGAATTTGTGCAGCCCGCAATTACCAGGCCGAGAAGGCAGCAATACAAGAAAGGGGATATCTTCATCATAATTTGCATTTTGCAAGTTTCAGGTTTTCATCTTTGCTTTTGGTAAGAAAATAGGCTTCCCCTCCGTAGATCTCTATCTTGTCGGGGAACGGCAAAGGAATCACCTTGCCCTGGCTTAGTTTGCCTGTCTCAGGATCAAGCTGGTTGAGCCTGAGCATTCCGGCTTTCAGGTAGGTTGTATAAATGTTGCCGTTAAGTTCATCAAAAAGTATTGCATTGCCCCATCTCCAGTTTGCGTCGGATAACCTGATCTTGCTGATGGTGTCTGACTTTAATACTGCTTCCTTATGAAAGGTGATCGGTACCTTTTTAATTAAATTCCCGTCTTTATTCAGAATTTCAATGACATCATCGCCGAAATTGAAAAATAAAATGATGTTATCGATTGTTTTGATAACAGGGTAAACCATATTGTAAAACTCGAACTGGTATGCCCTTACATCATATTTATTCATGTACTGTCCCAGTTTGGGACTTTGGGCAAACTTTGCTGCACTCATATCCCCGTTTTCATCCCCCGCCGGGATCTGGCTTGTAATCAAACCATTCCACTGCGCATAGAATCCCTGGTCATCTGCACTCTCGGTTATTTTCTTTTCATTGACATAATTCCTGATATATTTTTTACCGCTTCCTTTCTGCATATATCCGAATGCAGTTCCGAACCCGCCCGGCTTGATCTCCTGGAAATAGATCCTGTCACTGATCTTGAAGATCAGTGATCTGAAAATTTTTTGCAGGGAGTCGGAGCTGGTTTTATAAAGGAAATCCATACTCCTGTTGTTCTCATTGTAATAGCACTGGAATGCATTGGAGCTTTTTGAAAAATAGTGCACGTTCAGCAGGAAATCTTTGACAAGAGCCGATGGAGGTGTTTCCGGCAGGGTGCTTATGGCAAGTGTATCACCGGACCTGTTAAGCAGAACGGCTGCCGATTGTTTTAACAGGGTCTTGTAAATAAGCAGAAGAATGTTGCCATTCATGATTTCATAATCAAGGACTGAATACTCATTATCCCTGAACAGGTAAGAATAGTTTTTTGAACTTACGCTGACTTCATTGAGGGCGTATGTTTTCGGACTTAAAAGAAATTCAACAGGATATTTTGGGATTTCATTAATTTTAAAATATGCATTCTCATACCCCACACAGCTAAAGATCAGGGCAGCTGGGAGCTTGCCGGGATTAACCGTAAACCCGCCCTTTCTGTCAGTAGCAGTCCCCAGGGCTGTTCCCATAACCTTGACATTGACACCATGGATGGGTTGCAGTGTTTTCTCATCCTTCAGTACCCCTTTAAATACAAGGGGTTGAGAAAAAAGGGCAATACTGATGAAAAGGAAGGAAAAAGTCAGGCTCATTGACTTGAAATGCCGTGGGATCCGGTACATAGGGGCAAGATTTAAAATTCCATCTTTATTTTTTAATCCCGGCATATTCGGTACCGCTCTCCGGCTCAATGGTTTGTACCCCTTTTGAAATCCTGAATGTATAATGCTTCTGAGAAAAATAGCTGACAAAAATGGTGAACACCGAAATCATCATGTTTGAAGGAGTGGGATAAATGTGGAAATATTCCACAAGCAGCTTTAAACCCAGGTAATTGATAGTAAGATTCACCAGGAATACTAACAGGTACCTGAATAACTGAACATGTCCCTTAAGGTCCGACAAAGAAAAAGTCACATATTTCTGCAGCAGGAACCCTGTAAGCAAAACAACAGGGAATTTAAATGCAAGGGCTGCAATATGCGAACTGAGCGTTACGAATCCAAGGTTCAGCATATTTTGCTGCAGGACGAAATTATAGATCACAAAATACAGCACCCAGTCGAAGACCAGGTTAATAGCTCCGGTTACCCCATACCTGAAAAATTGCAGGCTCATGTATTTCCTGAATGGAGGGTAAAAAAAGTCAATGATTCTTCTGATCAGGTCGGCAAGTGACAGGCAGATATTCTTCATCTGGAGAGTCAGTTTAAGCTGGGTTTTAATATTAACGCGTAAATTGATTTTTTATGACTGACATAAGGCAACTGCAGCTTCCTTAAAAAGCAGCAACATGAATCGCATGGTTAAGGATATTCATTTCGAATCTTAAAAACCTGTCCTTATCGCTTCTGGCCTTCATGGTTTTATTACAATATAGAATTGTATACAAACTGTTGGCTCTTAAAACATGAAGTGTATAGGAAACCTTGCAATTCCCGGCCGTTGAATTTTGAAGCCATGCATATTCATCAGCATTCCATTTTACTATTTCAAGTGAGAGTTGTCCTGCAGTATGGGCCTTCAGGGAGTAAAGATCATCATTTCCGTTAAAATATACCACATCATTTTTCTCAGCATAAAAGCCAAAGTCACTTTTTGATCCTATTTTGAATTGCTTGTTTGCAACTGAATAGTGATCCGCAGTCAGTCCTATTACCAGTTTCTCCTGCCTGAAATTGTAAATTAATTCAGTGCCGGATAATTTAGATGGCAGGTGCGGGTTTAAATACAGCCGGTTATACAAGGGATTAATCCCGTAGATGGCTTTATACAGTCCCACAAGGGCCAGGCTGTTTCCCGAGAGTATATCATCTCCCAGGCCATCCTGGTGCACCCTGCCATAGCGCTGGAATGCCAGGCCGTCTTTTTCGTAACGGTTCAAAACATTTTCAACATATTTTAATGCCAGCTCAGGCTTGTACATTGCATAGGCTTCAACACCAACGCTACCCCACGAAAGGAATATATCGCCATTCTCATAATTCGGGAAAGGGAACTGCCAGTCATTCCCTTCGCCTGCCGCATATGAGTATAAACAAATAGGCCAGAAGAAAAGATTTTCAGCGCTCGTTTGTTCTTCTATCTTATCAAGTATGGCATTGCGCCTGGTAGTGTCGTCGCAGATCCCGTATGCAATGGCCATAAGATTTACGGGTACAACAAGGTTATCTCCGTGAACGGACTTATCCTTAGCGATCCAGTGGATGTACCATTTGTTTTTGGCATCCCAGAACCCGCCGTCCCCGGTTGATTTGTTGAAACTCTTTTTGAGCTCAGCGGCGAATGCAGCATAATAGCCTGATTTCAACGTGTCGTTTAACCGCTTTTCCACATTCGCCCACAAAGTCAAAGCATAATATAGTTTTGCATTGACAAATGCATTTTCATATGAAGCCCAGATGATATCGATCCAGTCACTACCCCTTTTTTCAGATTGCGAATCAGTCATCATTTCAACTAAATGATTGCCGTTCGAATCCCTCTTCAGCATATATTCCAGCGCAAGTTCACAGGTTTTTTTATGGCTTGAAACCCAGTTTAGATCGCCGGTGAGGTCAAAGACCTGCGCAACATTGGCAACAAAATCGGGATTCGAATCCATAAGATATCCCCATTGAGCTTCATAAAAACCCGCTTTGGTCACCGTGCCGGGCATGGCGTCCTCATCGAGGTAAGCCCAACGCGAGATCACCCTGCCGTCGGGCTTGATGGCATTGTCACGGTAAAAATCGAGGCATCGTTTGTAACCCTCGGTATATGTCGCATCATTGATCCCGATTGCAAACTGGGCGATATACTGTTCATGCAGGCAAATCGGTCCGTAAGGCGTATGCCAGCTGTTGCCCCCGAAATGCTTTTCATCGATGACCCCTATCCTTGCAATAGTATTTAATACATCACTTACCTGCTTGCCGTTGATCCCGGCAAACTTCCCCCTGTTATATTCTTCATTATAATTGACTGCCGATAGCGTTACGGTTTCAATATAGGTTCCGGCCTTAACACCGAACGGAGCCCACACATCAGTCTTTCCCCTGATGAACCTGCTCCTTTTTTCAGTTTCATAACGATAGCTCAGTTCGCTATCCGAAACAGCAACGTTAAAAACCAGGTGATCATCATCGGAACGACTGTATTTCATCGCTGCTTTTTTCCCTTCACACGAAACTGCAACCTTTAATCCATCGCCCGTGCTGCTGTTCCAGAATACCGAGCAATCGGAATGAACCCCGTAAGTGCATAATTTCTGGTTGAAGAGATAAAACCAGGCCAGTCCTCCGTATCCCAGAAACGCGCCATTCCAGGTATTTATGCTGTTAAAGTTAAATGAGGGAAATGAGGCTTCTTCTATCACAATAGGTTTCGGAAAAGTTCTTTCGATTTCAAGGCGGATGTCATTCCCGTAAATGAAGAAGCTCCATTTCTCTGTTACTGTTTCAGGATTTTGACCATATTTTATGTTGCTGATACTTACAGTATTTTCGCCTGTCTTTACCATCGGGACCGATTCGAGTTTCATTGTAGAGTAAGTGTTTTCGGAAGTTCTTACAGATGAGACAATGCCCGCAGGCAGTGAGATTACCGAACGGCCGTCGACAGACAGACCACTTACAGCGCATTTCCGGTTATAGTCAAGGGTGATCATCATTTTACTGTTCCCGAAAGTGACCACTTTATCGGGCAAATTATTTTTAATGACGATATCCCCGGCATTGGAGGCAGTGACGTTTCCCAGGAGCAGATAGGCCAGAACCAGTGCTTTGTTCATTATTGCTTATTGTTGTTTTAATTTCGCTAAGCGGCTTCTTGTCTTAAAAGCTAATAATCCGCAAATTAATGCCCCCAGAATAATCGAAAAAATCCAATCGTGCAATTGAAAGAATTGGAGGGCTGTAATGAATGATAGCGTGCCAAGCGGCAGTAATAAAATGGAATTTGTAATCAAACCAGGATTGTAGGTAGGCTTACCCGATTGAAAAATTATTGTATGCATGAAATTGTTAATGGTTAATTCAAATAACATCATGGCAAAACCGATCCAGGGTGCAATGTTGGCTAGAAGAGCGCCGATTATTACCGCCGGCCATGCAATCACAATGTTTACCTGGAATACATAACCTTCATCAAGTGGAAAATTTGGATCGGTTTTAGAACCAAAAGGAGATTTTAAATTGAAAAATTCCTTAAAACTTAATGGTGATAAAACATATTCCTCACATTCATGAAGCATTAAAAATGGCAAATGAAGCCATAAAAGAAACTGATAATAGGACATGGAATTTCTAAAATAAATTAGAATGACCAACAATACCGGGGCAAGAAACAGATTTGCACTTTGCCAGAACCAATTGATTTTTTGAATATTCATAGAACCTCCTTTAAGAATTTGAATTTATAAAGATGATTTGTCAACCTTACAGCCATTTTGCCTATGGCCTGCCTGTAACCGTAGCAAAGGTAAAACTTTTGCTCAGCAACATTGTGTGAGCATTGCTTCCTTCGCGATTTGTTGGCAGCCGTTTAATGTTCGTCTTTTATTTCAATTTTCATCAGGATAAATTTTGGAAAATAGATGGTCTGATTTTCCATCAACTCACCAAAGTAAAAACTGTTGACATTGTATGTAATGTAAATTCCATTACCGAATAATTCGGGATGAGCTTTAGCAGCATACATGAATGGTTTTTTTACCCCAGGGTAATCAGGTGTATAAAACATAAAGGGTTCTGTCCATTTACCCTGCAAACTATCTGACATTCTTATACCAATCTTGCCCTCGCCAAAGCCAAAAGATTGAATCTGAATAAATTTCTTAAGTGATTTGTCATAATGAACCGAATACTCCGTGCCGCCGATAAATAAAGGTTCAGGAATTGGATTTATGGTTTTTCTCTCTGCCCATTTCCCAATTATCCACCATTCAGGGTTTTCTATATTTCCCGTGTAAGCTTCGTTTAATTTCCAGCGCAATAAAAATACTTCGTGAGTCGCAGGTTCAACGGCTCCGAATGCATAAAGATATTTTTCGTCTTTGAGAACTGCGGCTGAGCCGACAATATAACCGTAGGTTTCCGGGCCTTCAATGTATTGCATTTTCCATCTTGACGGTTCTTCGTCTGGATTTGAAATAAGAACTGCATACCAGCCACAAGATTCAAACCCAATTCCTGTTTTTATACTATGTTCTTTCAATAAAAAAATTATCAGCTTATCCTTTATCATTACTCCATGTCCTGTCCAGAACCAGAAATTGCCAGGTATATGGAAAAATGCTTGTGGCTTCTTTTTAGATTTATCCCAATAAAATTCGATTGGAGCAGTTTTCAAATTATAACCATTCTGAATGGCAATGCTGTTTCTGATCATCTTTGAATTTTTTCTTGACATCGATGAATCACTGCAAATATAGCCATCGCTGAAAAGCCATAATACTTTTCCGTTTTCAAGGTCAACAGAGGAAGCTCCATCAGCACCACGCCAAAAAAAATCATTAGTAAAATACTTATCGGTCTCTCCGGACATTTCAATTTTTATGCTATACTTTGTTGTATCAAACAGTTGGCCAATACAGATATTATAAAACAAAAGAAAAATGATTAGGGCCGGATACTTCATCATGGTTGTCTTAAAGGGGCGCTGATACCGCCTGCAAAACGCGGCAAAAGTAACAGGTATCAAAAAAATATAATTCTTTGACATCGTTTAGATTAACTGTTTGTTGGCATCAGTAAGTGACTTTTTGATTTATTAATATACCCCCATTTCACAAGGTCAATTTTGTTTTCAAAATATTTTATACCCCCATCGTAAAGCACACAATATCTATTTGCAGTATCTAAAACATTATTGTAATCATGATCAGTTAGTATGATGCCTTTTGATCTTGAGGATTCCTTTATAAGCTTTGATAATTCTTCGATTAGAATGGGTGAGATCCCTGTAAATGGTTCATCAAGGAGAACAAATTTTGATTGAGTGTTCAATATTAGCTTGATTTCAAAATATCGTAATTCACCACCGGATAATTCTGAAACTTTATTGTTTTTAATACTGCTTAGAAATTTGTCATCAAAGAATGATTCAGGAAAAGGCTTATTTAAAAATAGTTTAACAGCTTGATGAAGCTTTAAATGCTTTGGTACGAAATCATGTTGGGGAAGCAAACAGACTTCATCGATGCATTTATAAGGATGATCAAGAACTTTACCATCCAGGCGAATGAATTTTCTTTCAGTTTGCAGTGTCCCGAAAATAATCCTGAGTAAGGTGGATTTTCCGGTTCCATTTCTTCCGAAAATCCCTAAAATATCACCGGTTTGCAATTTAATAAAAACATCAGTCAATATTTGATTGACACCAAATGACTTTATAACACTATCTATTTCAAGAAGACTGCCCATCTGAGAATAATAAAAACAATAAGTCCAAATGTAAAATGAAAAACCAGTGATATTGAGAGTAATTTGATTTTTGCGATCCCTCGATTATAGAAAAAGTAATATTCATTCCTTCGGAAAAGTTCTTTATAAAATAAACTTATAATAGGACCGCCTGTCATTAAAGCAATTGGAAAAACGGTGAAAAACAAAGGGTACATTATTAGGGCCAAAATAAATGAGAAAAAAAAGCTTATTGTAAAAGTACTTTTAAAAAATGCCCAGTACAAGTTTAATTTACTCATGATTTGTTTCTCACTTGTTGTTTAATGGCTAAACATATTTACTTAAGGTGTTTTAAGAAACGCCGTGGTTTCAGAAACGACCAGTGAAAAATCATTACTGTTAAAATGTGAACTATTTTCTAAAAGAATCAATTTACAAGGAATATGAAATGAATCCAATTTTTGGATCAATTTAACAGATTGTTGGTAAGGGAATATCTCATCCAGGGTACCATGAAAACAAAGTGTAGGGATGGAGGTTGAATCTGCCTTGTAAAATGGACTGGCATCCCTGTAAGCATTTATTGATGAATCTCCAACCAGTGTTCGAATCACTTCCTCCATTCCCTGATCATTTACGAGTGCGGTGTCCGTCAGGTCCGTTACCGGATCATATGCGATAACTTTTTGTAAAATCATAGAATTGTTATTCCGGTAAGCAAACAGTAAGGATAAATGACCACCAGAGCTGTGCCCAAACATATTGAAACCGGTATTCCTGAAATGATACTCGTCTGCTAAATATGATAGTTTACTCGTAACAGCGCCTATATCATTCATTACCTCTTTAAAGTGTACACCCGTGTAGTCATTAGGGTAGCGATAATTTATATTCGCTGCAAGAATTCCATTCTTGGCAAAGCCTTCTGCAAAAGACACTGAACTGGATTTATCTCCGGTAACCCATCCTCCCCCGTGAATAATAATCACCAAAGGTGTTTTTTCATTATAATTCTCACAGAGGTAAAGATCCATCTTATTCATGGTATCCGGTCCATATGAAATTTCCCGGACAACAGAAAAAGTAATTTTGGTTTCTGATTTTTTGCAGGAAAGCTGGATGGTTCCTGAAAAAATTAATAGACTTATGATGATGCTTCTTTGTGTTAGCATTGTCGCGGTTAGTGACATATTAGCCATTATGCATTTCAATCGAATATATCATTCGTCAGTGATTAAAAACTTTTCTATATCATATATTTCATTATCTTGTATTAATTGTAAATAGTAAATGCCTGTTGTTAAGTTGTCACGGTGTAAGGTAACCGCATGTCCATTGATGTTTTTAATCTGTTTAACTAACTGCCCCTGCATGTTATAAACCGATAAAATGACATTGTTAAATAATTTATCTGTTTCCAATGTTGTCTCTGAAGAAAACGGATCAGGATAAATAAATAAAGCATTTTTTGATTTGATGGTTGTTTCAATACCCACATGAGAGCAGATGTCAAAGATGTCTCCACCAAAATTATGCATGGTGGCAGGATTTCCGATTTTACCGCCATGTGACGCCGAAGAAACAGCAGGGTTAACTGTATAAACCGGGGTAGTTACCGTTGTTGAAAAGTTGTTCTGAATACAACTATTGCCATTTGAATCAGTTTTAATAAGATAAACAGGATCATTTGCCCCGAATATATGTGTAGAACCTGTAACTATAAAACCGTTATCAGTTGTTTGCTGAACAAAATTACCATATGCATAGGCATTAATTCCCTTGAAGCTTTTTGTCCAGATGGTATCTCCAACAGAGTCAGTCCTGATAAGGAAAGCAAGGCCTCCTTCACTTCCAGTTATTATATAACCCCTGTCATTTGTTTCCTGAACCGAGTTACTGCCGCCATTTGAATAATTTTTAGCCCATAAAAGATCTCCGTTTGAATTTGTTTTAAAAATAGAACTAAGAGTTATTGTGGGACCAATAAAAATACCCCCTGCTATAATATACCCTCCATCATCTGTCAGCTGCATTTGGTGAACCTCTTCAGAGCCTGATGTAGCATAGGTTTTTGCCCAGATCACGTTCCCGTTTGCATCAATCTTATTCAGATAAGCACTATAGTTTCCAACACCAAAACTAAGCGTCGTACCTGCAATAATGTATCCCCCATCGTTAGTTTGTTGCGCAGAGATGCCCTCATCTAAAGCACTTCCACCTAATGTTTTTGTCCAAAGTGTATCTCCTGTCGAATTTATTTTAATTAAATAAACATCATAATTTCCTGAACCAAAACTGGCGGTAGAACCAACTACAATGTAACCGCCTTCAGAAGTTTGTTGAACTGAGGAGCCAAAATCAAAATCAGTCCCTCCATAGGTTTTTGACCATAATACATCACCAAGTGAGTCTGTTTTTATTAAATATACATCATCAAACCCCTGTCCGAAACTGTTTGTATAACCCACTACAATGTACCCCTTATCCGTAGTTTGTTTTACTGACATACCATAATCATCACCTGGGCCTCCAAAACTTCTAGTCCATAAAGTATCTCCGCTTGCATCAGTCTTGATCATATAGATGTCACGACCTCCAGCCCCAAAACTAGATTCAACACCAACAACTATATATCCGCCATCCAAAGTTTGTTGAACAGAGTTTCCGTTGTCATATTCAATTCCCGCATAAGTTTTTTGAAAATTGGTTTGGGAGTTGCCTTTAAAAGTTAGAAAAAGCAGTGAAATCAAAATGGGCAATAATGTCATCGTTTTCATAGGATGTTATTTGCATTGTGGTTAACGTCCAATAAAAGCAGCAAAGGCAGAGCCTTTGTAAAGCAACAATACCTTTGTTTTGTTGCGGTTAGAGGCATGTTAGATCATGACGGTTTTTAAACATTATCTTCTTTGTATTATTTAAAAGTACAACTATTTTTTAACAAATTTGCCATTGAAAACACCCTCCATGTTTGTTAACTTAATAAAATAAATGCCATCCTGGAGCGGGCTAAGATTGATTACACCTTTGTATGAGGAGATGTTTTTTTGAAGGATTTCCTTGCCGTCAAGGGAAAAAACTGTGATTTGGCTGAAAATGTTTTTATTATCAGAGGCAATCTCAAAGTATAATTCAGATGAAGCGGGGTTGGGATATATATGCATTTCCGCCTTTGAAGCATTGAGTTTTGAATTGAAGCCTACCGGAATAGACCCTGTTCCAAGAATGGTTCCATTACTGCCTGCACAAAAACCTTTGTTATCGTCGGTTATATAAACTTGTGAGAGTCCGCTGCAAAATGAGGTTTGAAGAGACCATGTCGTTCCTCCATCGATTGTTAAGAGGCATATTGCACCTTCATAAGCCTGTCCAGTATTTCCTATTACATATCCTTCATTCGGAGTCCTGAAGAAAACTGAACAGAAATTGACATTGCTTGGTGCTGAAAGTTGTTGCCATGTGGTTCCCCCGTTAATTGTTTTTAATATAATTCCGCCTTCTCCTACACCATATACAGTATTGTTGTCCAGGGTGTGAACAGAATGCAGCCATTGGCTGGAACCCGAAAACTGGTTAACCCAGGTAGTTCCTCCATCGGTAGTTTTTAATATTATTTCGTAGTAATTGCCCGAATTATCATTCATACCACCCACGGCAAACCCGACATTGCCTGCAAAACTAATCCCGTAAAGATTTTTACGGGGATCTGCTGCTACAACAGTGTTCCAGTTTGCGCCACCATCTGTTGTTTTAAGAATGATGCCCTGTTGTCCTGCAACACAGCCATTGTTATTATCTGTAAAATCCACAGAAGAAAATTCATCTGC
The DNA here is from genome assembly GCA_903824935.1 of uncultured Bacteroidales bacterium. Lineage (GTDB taxonomy): Bacteria > Bacteroidota > Bacteroidia > Bacteroidales > FEN-979 > CAIRDP01. Next base: position 48,070 of record CAIJYT010000082.1, read on the forward strand.
TAAACCGGGAGAAATATCCACCCATGAAATACCACCATCCGAAGTTTTTAAAACTGTCCCGGATGAACCAACAGCATATCCTATAGCAGAAGATGGGAATGAAATGGAGTGCAAAGAATTGCTTGTCCCGGAGGTTACTTTCACCCAGCTGTTGCCCGAATCAGTTGTCCTGAGCATTGTTCCACTATCACCAACCGTAATCCCTGTATTGGGCAAAGGAAAAGAAACCGCATTCAAGCCGGAGGTTGTACCTGAAATCTGATTATTGAAGGTTGCCCCGGCATCGACTGTTTTAAGCAGAAATGGTCTTCGGCTGTTTATATCATAACCAACTAGAAATGCGGTGGTTGCTGATGTAATGAAAACGCCGTTATTCATGCTATAAGTTGAATCCTCTTGAACTGTTGTCCAGTTTAATCCGCCATCAACAGTTTTTATGGTTATTGCTGAAGTATAACCTCCAACGGCATAACCGGTATTTGAATCAAGAAAGTAAACTGATTTTAACTCGCTGGAAGTTCCCGAATTCAGGTGGCTCCAGGTAATCCCGGCGTTGGTGGTTTTGTAAATACTCCCATTATCTCCGGCAATAAACCCGGTATTGGCA
>CAIJYT010000083.1 GCA_903824935.1 uncultured Bacteroidales bacterium
ACCTCGCTACTTCGCTACTTGATTTACATCCCATACATCTCTATGATCTCGGCCTTTGTCTTGCCAAGGATGTTGTACTTCTTTCCGACTTTCCTGAAAGCATCAAGGGCTTTTTCGAGATGATGCATCTCATGGCCTGCCGATATCTGGGTGCGTATCCTGGCTGCTCCCTGAGGAACTACCGGGAAGAAGAACCCGATTGCGTAAATACCTTCATTATACAGATCTTTCGAAACATCCTGAGAAAGCTTGGCATTGAACAGCATCACCGGAACAATAGGGGTGTCACCGTCTTTGATGATGATGCCTGCTTCGGTGAGTCCCTTACGCCAGAACGCCGTGTTTTTTTCGAGTTTGTCGCGGCGTTCGGTGGTAGCCGAAAGAATCTCGAGGACCTTGATAACACCTGCTACAACAGGAGGGGCTATGGTGTTCGAGAAAAGGTATGGACGGGCTTTCTGACGGCACATCTCAACAAGTTCCTTACGTCCCGAAACGCATCCGCCGGATGCTCCGCCAAGTCCTTTTCCGAAGGTGGTGGTGATGATATCCATCTTGCCCATGACGCCGCATTTTTCATGCGTGCCGCGGCCTGTCTTGCCTATGAACCCGCTTGAATGGGATTCGTCGCAGAACAGCATGGCATCGTACTTTTCGCATAATTCAACCATCTGGTCGAGCTTTGCGGTGTCGCCGTCCATGGAAAACACTCCGTCGGTGATGACCATTTTCTGGCGCTTGTCGCTGTGCAACTGCAGTTTTTCTTCAAGATGTCCCATGTCGGAATGCTTGAAGGTGTCGTGCATTGCGCTGCAGAGACGGATGCCGTCAATGATTGAGGCATGCACCAGGCGGTCGGAGATCATCACGTCGTCCTTGGTGAGGACGGCTTCGAAAACACCTGCATTGGCGTCCATGCAAGAAGGAAAGAGGATGGTGTCCTCGGTGCCGAGGAATTCGGTCACCATTTTTTCCAGTTTCTTGTGAATGTCCTGGGTGCCGCAAATGAAACGGACCGACGACATGCCGTAACCATGTGAGTCAAGGCCTGCGTGAGCGGCTTTTATGACCTCGGGATGACTCGATAATCCGAGGTAATTGTTTGCACAGATGTTGATGACCTTTTTCAGGTCAGCGCCTTCGGGAAATTCAACTTCAATGTCGGCTGCCTGTGCAGAATGTATGTAACGTTCCTGCTTGAACAGTCCGGCGTCTTTCATTCCGGTCAGGATGTCGGTATACATCCCGCGGGTTTTGTCAGTGTAAGCCATATGACCTCCTTTTATTTGGTGAATTCCAGTACCAGTGTGCAGATCTTGTTCACCGAGTCAAAAGCTTCAGGTGTTGCCTTATCATCAGGAATTGAGATTTTGTATTTGTTCTCGAGGAATCTTTTTAGTGATACCATCGAGAAGCTGTCTACTATCCCGCCCGAGATCAACGGGGTGTCGAAGGTAACTTCGGAATCATCCTCAACGTATTCATTGACTACGTAGGTTCGTATAATTTCTTTCATGTCTTCCATAGGGTGTTCTCCTTTTTAGATTTTCTGATTGATTATTGACTGTTATTTATCGTTTATTTTTTTCTGAAGCCTTTTTAAATAGCGAGGTAGTGAGGTAGCGAAGTAGCGAAATAAGTAAATGAAACTGAAGTCCAGATTTCGCTATTTCGCTATTTCGCTACTTTTTTTAATCATTTTCCAAGGTAGAGGTATCCCCGATCTCTTCCCCCCACTCCTTCGCATGGAGTATCCTGCGCATGATCTTTCCGCTTCGGGTTTTGGGCAGGTTGTCGATGAATTCTATCTCCTGCGGCATGGCCAGGGGCGAAAGTTTTTTGCGCACGAAATTCATGATCTCGAGGTCGAGGTCCTTGCTGCCCACGAATCCGGGTTTCAGGGTCACGAAAGCTTTCACGACTTCCATGTTTACGAAGTCAGGTTTCGATACTACTGCCGATTCGGCTACCGCCGGATGTTCGAGCAGCGCAGATTCCACTTCAAAGGGGCTTACAAGATGGCCGCCGGTGTTTATCACATCGTCGTCGCGGCCCACAAACCAGAAATATCCTTCGGGGTCTATGCTTGAACGGTCGCCGGGCAGATACCATCCGTTCCTGAATTTTTTATTGTAGGTTTCTTCGTTACGCCAGTAGGTGCGCATCATCGAAGGCCAGCCTGGTTTGATGGCGATAAGGCCTATCCTGCCGGGGCCGTCGAATGGTTCGTAGGTGTCTGCATCCAGCACCGTGGCAGTGATCCCCGGAAATGGCTTGCCCATGGATCCGGGCTTTATCTTCATCCCCGGATAATTGCTGATCATGATGCTGCCGGTCTCGGTCTGCCAGTAAGTGTCGAGAAATGCTTTCCCGAAGACTTTCTCGCTCCAGATTACGGCTTCGCTGTTCAGCGGCTCGCCTACCGATGCAAGGTGCCTGAGCGATGAAAGGTCGAACTTTTTTATCACCTCATCACCTGCTTTCATAAGACTGCGGATAGCGGTTGGCGCTGAATACCACATGCTGATCCTGTGCTTTTCGATGAACCTGTACCAGTTCTCGGCCGAAAAGCCTGAATCAAGCACGCACTGGGTCACGCCGTTGCTGAATGCTCCTATGATGCCGTACGATGTGCCTGTTACCCAACCCGGGTCTGCAGTACACCAGTAGATGTCGCTGTCCTTAAGATCGAGCACCCACTTGGCGGTAAGGTACTGCGAGATCAGGCTGTAATGAACATGCTTCACTCCCTTGGGCTGGCCTGTTGTACCTGAAGTATAATGAAGTACTGATGGCGATTCGGCTTTGGTGGGATGTATTTCGAAATTATCTGGTTTCACAGCATTATCCATATCAAAAGCAACCTGCCTTTCACCAAGGGGTTTTGACGGATCGGCATCCACGATGATGATGTGTTTGAGGTAAGGCATCTTGTCTATGATCTTCATCACCTTGGGGGCATGCTTGCGCTGGGTAATGATGGCTGTGGTCTGGGCATTGTCGAGACGCACAATAAGCGACTCGTCGCCGAATGCCGAGAAAAGCGGCTGAACTATGGCGCCTATTTTCAGTACACCCAGGAACCCGATGTAAAGCTCAGGGATCTTGTCCATGAACAGGCAAACCCTGTCTTCGGGTTGTATGCCCAGGTTGCGAAGAAACTGTCCCACCCCGTTGGAGGTCAGGCGAAGTTCGTTGTAAGTGTAGCGTTTTTCCTGTCCCTGGGATCCTTCCCAGATCAGCGCAGGTTTGTCAGCTTTTCCAAGCTCGCAGATGCGGTCGGAACAATACCAGCCAATGTTGATTACGTTACCTGGCTGGTAATCAAGCTCTTTTTCAGAGATGCTCCAATCGAAATTTTTAATCCTTTCGTCGTAGGAAATAATGTTAAACATGGTGGTTTGAGGGTTTTTGGTTAATAAAAAATAAGTAGCGAAGTGGCGAGGTAGCGAAGTAGCGAAAAAGGATTAGTAGATCATTTCACTATTTCATTTCGCTATTTCACTATTTCGCTACTTTGGTTTATTCTATAATTCAATGTTCGATAATAACAATAGCTGTTGTTAATTCCTTAACATGCGATAAAGATACATGAATTTTTGAAAATCCCTCTTTTTCGGCTAATTCTTTTGCCTTTCCGCTCAACCGTATATGGGGTTGGCCAAGTTCATCATGAAAGACATCTATATCGGCAAACCGTATGCCGAACCTCCAGCCCGTTCCAATGGCTTTCATCAGCGCTTCCTTGGCCGAAAAACGCGCTGCATAATGCTGGTATTTGTTCCTGTTTTTTGATTCGCAGTATGCGATCTCGCCCTCTGTGAAAATCTTGTCGCGGAACCCGATATCGCGCTCCATCACTTTCTGGATGCGTGCACATTCTATGATATCAACACCGGTTCCGTAAATCATATCGCTCCGAGTTGTTTGCCTACTTTTCTGAACTTATCAAGTGCAAAACCGATCTGCTCCAGCGAATGGGCGGCGCTGATCTGTGTCCTGATACGCGACTTACCCTTGGGGACTACAGGATAATAAAATCCAATTACATAAACACCTTCTTCAAGCAATGCATTGGCAAATTCCTGCGATAACTTCGCATCATTCGGAAGGTGTCCAAACAATACCGGGACAATAGGGTGGATGCCATCCACTATCCTGAATCCCGCATCCTGCATCCCTTTCCTGAACAGCTGGGTGTTCTCGAACAGCTTATCTCTCAATGCGGTGGTTTCCGAAAGCATCTTCAGAACCTCAAGCGTTGCTCCTGCGATCGCCGGGGCCAGGGTGTTTGAAAAAAGATACGGGCGAGAACGCTGCCTGAGCAATTCTACGATTTCCTTTTTGGCCGAGATGCATCCGCCGGAAGCTCCTCCCAGGGCCTTTCCGAAGGTGGTGGAAATAATATCCACCCTGCCCTGGGCATTACAGTGTTCTACTGTCCCTCTTCCTGTTTTCCCGACAAAGCCCGTGGCATGTGAATCGTCAACCATCACCAGGGCATTGTATTTCTCTGCCAGGTCGCAGATCTTATCCACCTTCGCGATAATGCCGTCCATAGAAAACACACCGTCGGTGACTATGAGTTTGAACCTGGCTTCGCTTGCATCCTGAAGGACTTCCTCCAGGTCATCCATATCGTTGTTCTTGTACCTGAACCTCTGTGCTTTGCAAAGCCTTACGCCGTCGATGATGGAGGCATGGTTCAGCTCGTCACTGATGATCGCATCCTGCTCCCCCAAAAGGGGTTCGAACACCCCGCCATTGGCATCGAAAGCCGAGGAATACAGGATGGTATCTTCCATCCCCAGGAACTCGCTCAGCTTGGCTTCCAGGTCTTTATGGATCTTCTGCGTACCGCATATAAACCGCACGCTCGACATTCCGTAGCCGTACCTGAAGAAGGTCATGTTGGCCCCTGCCATGGTCCTGGGGTCGTTCGACAAACCCAGGTAATTGTTCGCGCAGAAATTGAGGACCTTCCTGCCATTGGTCATGATCTCGACTCCCTGGGGGGTCGAAATGATCCTTTCGGTCTTATAAAGGCCGTCGTTTATTATGCCGTCAAGCTGCTGCTGAAGATGTTTCTGAAATTTACCGTACATGAGTAAAAAATAGCTGGTTTAGAGTCAGTAAAATTAATTAAAAAATTCATCGGATGGTTCTCAGGTTTAAGGACCTGAGCCTGGGGAAGATCTTGAATGCGGTAAGCACTACCAGCAGGGTCATCCCCCCTCCGAAGATCACCGATGGGATCAGCCCCATAAGCTTTGCGGCAAGCCCCGATTCAAAGGACCCTATCTCGTTGGATGAACCTATAAAGATTGAATTCACCGAGGCCACCCTCCCCCTCATTGCATCGGGGGTCACCAGCTGCATGGTGGTCGCCCTGATGATCACGCTGATGTTGTCGAACATCCCGCTCATCATCAGCAGCCCGAAAGAAAGGTAAAAGTTCTTCGAAAGGGCAAAGAGTATTATCGATAAGCCGAATCCTGCAACGCTTAAATACAGGTACTTGCCGGCTTTCACCATGGGAGGCCTGTAAGCCAGTATAGTTCCCATGACCACAGCTCCCATCATGGGGGCCGACCTCAGGAACCCCAGACCTTCCGGACCGACTTTCAGGACTTCCGCAGCAAAAACAGGAAGCATGGCAACAGCTCCTCCAAACAACACACCGAACATGTCGAGCGACATGGCCCCCAGGAGGATCTCATTCTTCAGGACGAACTTCAACCCTCCTGATAACCTGTGCAGCAGGGTCTCCCCTTTTTCATAGACTGGCGCCGGCCTGTTCTTAACGAACAACAACAGGATGAATGAAAGGAAAAGGAAAAGCAGTACACTGAGGTAAGCCGCCCTCACACCGAGGAAGCCGTAAACAATCCCTCCTATCGCCGGTCCTGTGATTGCTCCTATATGCCAGATGGTTGAGTTCCAGGTCGATGAATTGGTGTAAAGATGACGTGGTACAAGCTGTGACATCAAAGCGATGATCGCAGGGTAGAGGTAAGCCCTTGCAACACCCGATACCGCTACAACAAAATAAATGGGGATCACTCCCACCTTTTTCAGGATGCCGAGCGAGGGCACTGTAAAAAGGAAGAGTGCCAGGGTCCCGCAAAGAAAGAGAAGCATGAACCAGGTAATGATGCTTTTCCTGTTGTACTTGTCGGCTGCATTGCCTGCGAACAAGGCTGAGGCAATGTTTGGTAAAGCTTCGGCAAGGCCTATGAGACCGAGCGCCAGTGGATCTTTTGTGATCTGGTATACCTGCCATCCCACGATGATGCTCTGCATCTGGAAGGCAATGGTGGCAAAAAAACGGAAACTAAGAAAAAGACGGAAATCCCTTACACGCAAAACAGCGTATGCATCGTGTTTCTCCGGGTTGTTATCCAATGGCCTATTCTTCGTCTGACTCCTGGTCTTCGTATGCTTTCAGCAGCTTATCCTGTACATCGGAAGGCACCTGTGCATATTCTGCAAATTTCATCGAATAGGTTGCGCGTCCGCTGGTGATTGAACTGAGCGAGGTTGAATACCTGTTCAGTTCGGCCAGGGGCACTCTTGCGATGATCTTCTGGAATCCAGCCTCGCTGTCCATACCCATGATGATGGCCCTGCGTCCCTGGAGGTCGGTCATGACTTCACCCATTTTATCCTCTGGTACAAGCACTTCCACATCGTAGATAGGTTCAAGTATCTTCGGGCCTGCATTCTTGAATGCTTCCCTGAATGCATTTCTACCAGCAAGCTTAAAGGAGATTTCATTTGAATCAACCGGGTGCATCTTTCCGTCGTAAATGTTGAAAACGATGTCACGTGCATAGGAACCCGTGAGCGGGCCTTCTTCCATCTTGGCCATGACACCCTTGAGGATGGCAGGCATGAAACGTGCATCGATGGCGCCGCCTACGATACAGTTGTTCATCACAAGCTTGCCGCCCCATTCGAGTTCTATTGGATCCCTGCCGCGGATGGGGAATTCGGTCTGATCGGCCATGCCTTCCTTGTATGGCTGTATCATCATATGCACTTCGCCGAACTGTCCTGAGCCACCCGACTGTTTCTTGTGGCGGTACATCGACTTGGCCGATTTGGTGATGGTCTCACGGTAAGGAATGCGTGGTGCGAGATATTCGATGGGAATTTTTTCAAGATTTTCGATGATCCACTTTGCAAAGTTCAGCTGCAGTTCTCCCTGTCCCTGGAAGATGAGCTGTTTGAGTTCCCTTGAATATTCGAACAGCAGAGTGGGGTCCATCCTGGCCATTTCGTTGATGGCGGCTCCGAGTTTTTCATCATCATTTGCGCTCTTTGCCTTTACCGCAACCCTGAATTTCGGTTCAGGATAATGGGTTGCCTCAATGATGTCGTCGGGATTCTTGAGCGAATTCAGGGTGTTGCCGGTATGAACGTTCTTCAGCTTGATGGTCGCGCCTATATCTCCCGGCATGATCTTTTCAACCTTTTCGCGGTTCTTTCCGTTTACAACAAACAGCTGTGAGATCCTCTCCTTGCTGTGGTTGCGGCTTGGATTGATCATATCCTGTGCTTCGACGATCTCTCCCGAGTAAACCTTGAAATAGGAGATCTCGCCGATATGGGCTTCTATGGATGTCTTGAATACAAAAAGTGAAGTAGGATCGCTAGCCTTGAAACTCAGCTGCTTCCCTTCGGTGGTCTTTGCACCGGGCATTTCGTTGGGGGCAGGAATTGCGCCTGAGATGAATTCGAGTAACCTGCCAACGCCCATGTTCTGCTTTGCACAAATGCAAAGTACAGGGAACATGCTGCGTGAAACCAGGCCTATCTTCATAGCTTTGTTGATCTGCTCCTCGCTGAGGGTTCCCTTTTCGAAAAACTCTTCCATCAGCTTCTCATCCTTCGATGCAAGCTCCTCGATAAGGGCTGCCTGCATTTCTTCGGCCTTGTCTTTTTCGTCAGCAGGGATGTCGGTGATCTCGGGCTTGCCGCCGCCTGCAGGATATTTGAACATCTTCATCTTCAGAAGGTCGATGAAGGAATTGAAACCTAAACCGGCGTTTACAGGGTACTGCACAGCGGTGACATTGTTGCCGAACCTGGCTTTCAGGTTACGCATGGTCTCGTCGTAATTGGCATGCTCAAGGTCGAGATGGTTTATGGCGAAGATCATGGGCTTTTCTGCCTTTGCAGCCCAGCGCCAGGTGATATCTGTACCTACTTCAACTCCGTTCTGTGCATTGACCACCATAACTGCAGTGTCGGCAACGCGAAGGCTCCCTATAACCTCTCCAATGAAATCATCAAAACCAGGGGCATCCAGTATGTTGATCTTCTTGTTATCATAAAGTGAATATAACAGCGAAGCGCTCACCGAAGCCTGGCGCTCCAACTCTATCGGGCGGTAATCCGAAATAGTGTTTTTGTCATCGACTGTCCCCCGGCGGCTTATTATCCCGCCTTCAAATACCATCGCTTCAGCTAAAGTGGTCTTTCCTGTCTTCGTGCCTCCTATGAGCACGATGTTACGGATCTCATTGGTCTGGTAAACCTTCATGTTAGTAGTATTATTCTGTTTTTATGATGAAAATGTGAATTTTCAGATAGGGATGCAAAGTTATAAATAAGGTTGGAATAACCAAAGACACAGGAATATATAAGTAGCGAAGTAGCGAAATAGCGAGGTAGCGAAATTAATATGAATCCTGCATCTTGAATGACTGCGGATGATGAAATCCCCGGGCCTGTCAGACTTCGGCTTTGATCGCGTTCCAGCGTTCTTTTGACATCTTCGATCCTATGAATTCTATGACGTTGCCTGATAAAATCGCCCCGTAATTCCCGCAGGTTTCGAGTGGCTTCCCTTCCGACAGCCCGTAAAGGAAACCGCTTGCATACAGGTCGCCTGCACCCGTGGTATCCACCGGTTTCACATCTATCACGCCTATATCCCAGGAAGCTTCCCCGCTCTTGATTATGGAACCTTTGCTTCCGATCTTCACCACTGCTATTTTTACTTTGGATGCGATCTCGTCGAGGGCCTTGCGGGGTTCCATCCCGGTAAGCGCTTTGGCTTCTTCCTCATTGGCAAAAACGATGTCGATATACTTTGTAATGATCTCGTTCAGGAAATCCCTGTTGGCTTCAACAACATTGTAACTGCATAAGTCAATGGCCGTTATTAATCCTGCGGCTTTGGCTTTTTCAGCCACCGTCCTCACCAGCTGGTGGTCCTGCACCAGGAATCCTTCTATAAGGACATAATTGTAATCGCTGAACTTGAAATTGTTGACGAACTCCATGGAAAATTCAGCCGACGCCCCCAGGTGGGTTGCAAAGGTCCGCTCAAAATCGGGTGTCACCAGCGCCACAACCCTTCCTGTTTCATTTTTTGTGTGGACCATGTGAAGGTCAACGCCGGCATTTACCATATCCCTCACAAACGCCCCTCCGAACTCATCTTCACCTACAACCCCTATGAATCCGCTTTTAGCTCCAAGCATGCCCAGGCCATGTATCGTATTGGCGGTAGACCCACCGGCCGAATTAGACTTCTCAAAAGCCTTCACCCTGTCGAGCACCTGGTTCGACCTTGTCTTATCGACCAGCTGCATGCTCCCCTTAGGAAGATCCAGCTCATTGAGGATCTGATCATTATCTATTTTCACCATGATGTCAACGAGAGCGTTGCCAATACCGAGAATCCTTTTCATAAGTAAGTTTTTTAGAAGCGAAATGGCGAAAAGCGAAAGGCGAAATTTTTCGCTACTTCGCTACCTCGCTATTTCGCTACTTTTTTTGCAAAAGTATACATTTTCCCTTCATTTCTCCACACTTACTAATCCACACTCTCTCCAACGCAACCAAATTCAAGCCTTCCCGTATAACCAAGAAAAAACAGCCATGAAAACACTGCGATTTCTGATATTAGCCCTTCTGTTTACGGCATTTTCAGTGGAGAGTTACGCACTCATCGACGATTGCCCTTGCCGCAGAAAGGTTGTGAAGAAGGTTGTAAAGGTAAAGACCGTAGTATATAAGGTGCCGACAAACAGGTTTACTATTTTCACCCAAATTCCATATGTTCCTGAAAATTTTGGTTGCAGCAGGCCCGCTATGCGGCAGGTTGAGAACTACCAGCTTAAAGTCATGCCGAACCCTGTGCAGAAAGAACTCAACGTGATATCTTATATTGAATATTCAGGCCCTGTCAAGATAGAACTCTTTACCTGCGAGGGTAAACTTATCACCACCCTGATGAATGAACATTGGGAAAGCGGTACCAACGTTCGCAGTTTCAACCTTGAAGGCAAGGTGAAACGCGGTATCGCTTATGTAAAACTTACAGCCGGAGGCGAGGTTCGCCAGGTCGAAAAGATCTTCATTCTCTAGTAAATCCAATAACCAAAAGCTGAAACCGGCGCTTCTTGCGAAGCGTCGGTTTTTTTTTGCTGCTCAACGCCACCGCAGCTTCGTGGTTCTCTTAAATTCCTCTATCATACCCGGGCAGTAAATTCTGAAATTCCGATGTCACACCCGGGCATAAGCTTCTGAAATTCCGATAATGTATCTCCCCTCACGAAACCACATTTTACCCGTTCCGGAAATAATTCTACCCGTCCTATGTAATATTTTCAATAATTTCACGTCTTAATTAGACTGATTCAAAATTACAGTCCGGGCGACTGGTGTTTAATCTCCCGGTGTAAATTCCTCCTGGTTGGCCAGGGCCCGGGGATAAAGCCATATTTACAAGGATATTATGTTTAGAACAGCATTATTAATCATGGGTTTAACGGTTTTCTGGCTGGTCAGTTGCAGCCAGGGAAGTAAATCCGTTGAACAGCAAAGCAAAGGAAAGATGGAATTTAAAAAACTTACACCCGAAGAGGAAAATGTGATAGTGAACAAGGGCACCGAAAGGCCTTTCAGCGGGAAATATGAAAATTTCTCTGAAAAAGGAACGTATGTCTGCAAACGTTGCGGAGCCCCACTCTACCGTTCAGAAGATAAATTCGATGCAGGCTGCGGCTGGCCGAGTTTCGATGATGAGATCCCCGGGGCAGTTAAAAAGCATGCCGATGCCGACGGGATGCGCACCGAGATACTTTGCGCCCGCTGCGGTGCTCACCTGGGTCATGTCTTTAACGGCGAAGGACTTACACCAAAAAATATCAGGCATTGCGTCAATTCAATCTCCATGGATTTCATTCCTGCAAAAGCACAGGCCAAATCCGATACCGCCATTTTTGCGGGAGGATGTTTCTGGGGAATGGAATATTTTTTGAAAAAAGCAAAGGGAGTGATCGGTACCACTGTTGGTTATACCGGGGGGCATACCGATAATCCAACCTACCAGCAGGTTTGCAGCGGAAATACAGGACATTACGAAGCCATTGAAGTGGTCTTCGATCCTTCCAAAACCTCTTATGAAGAAGTTACAAAACTGTTTTTTGAGATCCACGACCCCACCCAGTGGAACCATCAGGGTCCCGACTGGGGTGAGCAATACCGCTCAGCTGTTTTCTATCGCAATGAAGACCAGAAAAAAATTACTGAACAACTGATCTCGCAGTTAAAGGTAAAAGGATTTACTGTAGTCACCGAGGTCAAACCGGCTAAAACCTTCTGGAAAGCCGAAGACTATCACCAGGATTATTACAATCACAAAGGCAGCGAGCCTTACTGCCATGGCTTCGTGAATCGGTTTTAATCAGGTGTCTACCTCCCCCAGCTACCCAGTCACCCAGTAACCCATTTACCCAGTAACCCAGTAACACAGTAACCCAGTCACCCATTACTTATTCCCCCCTGCCATCTGCGGTATTTTAATCTTTGCATCCTTGTTTATCCCTGAAAGGATCTGGATATTGATGCCGTCGGACAATCCTGTCTTCACAAACTTTTTCTCGAATTTCTGGGGTGCTGTCTCTATTTCGACGTAAGCCGAATCCCCTTCGAACTGCAGCAGGCTTTCCTTGACAGCGAGTACATTGTCGGCCCTCTGCAGCACGATATCCGCATTCGCGCTGTAACCAGAACGTATGAACTGGCTGTTCTTCAGCACCACATCGGCCTTGATCTCGAACTGCACTGCCCCGTTTTCAAGAACACCCTTGGGTGCGATGTATTTAAGAATGGCCGAGAATGTGTCGTTTTCGATGGCGCCTACTGTCAGCGAAAGGTTCATCCCGGGCTTGATCTTGCCGACTTCAGTCTCGTCGAGTTTCCCCTGGAAGATCATGTCGCCTACATCAGCAACCGAAGCAATGGTGGTGCCTGCATTAAAGTTATTGGTCTCTATCACCGAAGAACCCACTTTCACCGGCACGTCCAGCACCATCCCGCTGATGGTCGACTTGATGAGGGTATTGGTGGCTTTGCCCGATTTCTTGTTCACCCCCTCGCGTATCAGTTCGAGGTTAGCCTGGGCAGCATCTACCTCCTGCTTTGCATTCTTTAAGGCGATATCGGCAGGCTGGTATTCAGCTTCGGCAATAACTCCCTGCTTGAACAATTTCTGCTTCCTGTCGAAATTCATCTGGGCGTCATCCTGTGCGATCTTTGCCCTCTCCACCCTGCCCTCGGCATTGTTCAGGTTCACCAGGTCGGGAATGATACGGACCTTCGCAATGATATCTCCTGAATTCACCTTCTTCCCGGCTTCAACATAGATCTCTTCCACAATACCCGAAACCTGGGGTTTTATTTCGATTTCCTTACGCGGGATGACCGAGCCCGTAGCAACCGTCTTCTTCACGATATTTGTTACAAATGGCTTGTCGGTTTTGTAAACAACCGGTTTTTCTTTCGACTTGTTGTACAGGTAGAAAATAGTGGCTGCAAACAGTCCCAGGATTATGACCAGCAGCGCGATTCGGAGTATCTTTTTCATTTTATGACAAGTGTTTTATTATTACTATTCTGGTTGATTAAGTAGCGAGGTAGCGAAGTAGCGAAAATTCTGATTGAATTCTCACTTTTATTTCGCTATTTCGCTACTTTTTTATTCATACCTCAGTGCGTCTATCGGTTTCACGCTCACCGCCTTCCTTGCCGGTACCAGTCCGGCAAAAGCCCCTGCCAGGACAAGTATACAAAGTGCAGTTACAGCTACATTGAAATTAATTCCGGGGTGCAGGAACATCTCGGTATTGGCACCTGATTTTTCGAGCAGGTAATTGATCAGTTCCAGCAATCCAACCCCCAGTGTAAGTCCGAAGTAACCCGAGAAAGTAGTCAGTACAACCGCTTCGGTCATGATCTGGCTTATAATAACCCAGGGGGTAGCACCCAGCGCACGCTGTATACCGATCTCCCTGGTCCTTTCCCTGACTACCACCAGCATGATGTTACTTACGCCGATCACGCCTGCGAACAAAGTCCCTATGCCCACAATCCATACAAGCACCTTGATCCCGAAGAAAAGCCCTACCATTTTTTTGTATTCGACTTCCAGGTTGAAATGCCCTATAGCTGCATCATCTTTGGGAGCGATGGCATGTCTCTTTTTCAGCACGTTGATGGCTTTGCTTTCCACTATCGCGACCGGGATCCCGTCTTTTGACGTGATATTGAAGAAACCGATGGCATCGCCCATGTTATATGTTTTCTGGCAGGTGGTGAATGGCATATGTATCCTCTGGTTGTCGAAGCTTGCTGCTTCCCCGGTGCGTTTCGACTTAAACAGCCCCACCACTTTAAAATACACCCCGTTGATCTGTATATACTGGTTGATGGGGTTTTCGTTTTTCTCGAACAGCAGCTCCCTCACCCTGTCGCCGATGACTACGATTTTTCGTTTTTCTTTTATGTCAAGCTCATTGAGAAATCTTCCCCTGAGCAGGTTTACAGGGTCAATGCTGTCGAACACCGGGTAATCGCCGAAGATCTGGAACGATCCCGATTTAAGTCCGCGGATTATGCTGCTCGCACCATTAAACCCGCCCACGTTGGTACGTGGAGCCAGGAATTTTATTTCGGGGATTGCGTCACTCAGGGCTCTCACATCCGCATTCTCATAATCAAATCTTCGTCCCCTTGTAAATCCTTTGTACGGGACCGAAGTCTGCTGCGCCCAGATGAATACGCTGTTGGTGGCCATGTCGCCGAAGTTCTGCGAAACGCCGTTCTTGAGCCCGTCACCCGAGCCCATCATGATCACAAGCATGAAGATCCCCCAGAACACCCCGAATGCGGTGAGGAAGGTCCTGAGCTTGTTCTTGCTCAGCACATGATAAATTTCCTGCCACCTGTCTAAATCGAACATTGTCTTTTCTTATTTATTCGCACCTATTGTTTATTTCATTTGCGTGCTCATTTCGCCTTCGGCGAACGCTTTTTTCTTTTATTCTTCTCTGAGGGCTTCAATCGGCCTTATCGCCGCTGCTTTCATTGCTGGGAAAAATCCCGCGAAAGCTCCGGCAATGATCAATAAAATGGTCGCCCCTATGGCTATTGTAAAATTAGCTTCCGGGTTTCTGAAGAAATCGGAAGGCGGCATGTTTTTCGAGATCAGTTCAAGCAGTCCAACGCCAAGCACCAGTCCGATGTAACCTGCAAACCCCGTGATCAATATGGCTTCCTGCATGACCAGGCCGATGATGGAAGCCGGCGTTGCTCCAAGAGTTTTGCGGATGCCGATCTCTTTGGTCCTTTCCTTGACCGAGATCATCATGATATTGCTCACGCCAACTATCCCCGCGATGATAGTACCGATGCCGATAATCCAGATAAACATCCTGATCCCTGCAAACAGGGCATTGAACCTGCGCACGTCTTCGCTTTTGTTCATGATGTCGATGGCCCTGGGGTCGTCGGGTGAGAATGTATGCGAACGCGAGAGGGTCATCTTTGCTTTTTTCAACATCACATCGGCTTCTTCGGGTGAGGCATTGCCTGTTGTGAAGGATATCTGGTTGATGACATTGCTGGTATAAAACACTTTCTGGGCGGTGGTGATAGGGATATAGATCCTTTTCTGTTCGTTGTCGTCCCTGCCGAAATCCCTGAAGATCCCTATGACTTTGAACGGCACGCCTTTGATATTGATGTATTTTTCGAGCGCCACTGTATCCCTTCCCTTAAAGAGCTCTGTTTTGACTTTTTCGCCAATTGCCGCAACTTTCCTGCATTCCCTGATATCGATCTGGTTGAGGAACCTTCCCTGAAGTATCTGGATCTCCTTGATGTAACCGTAATCGGGATGGCTTGGCGAGACAAAGAAGGATCCGTATTCATTTTTATTTGAAACCAGCACGCTGCCGAGAAAGAGCCTGGCCGAAATGTGGTCGTAACCTTTGATTGAATTTTTTATAAGCTTATAATCCTGGTCGGTGAACTTTATCTCCCTTCCTGTTTTCAGGCCCTTATACTGAACGCTGGTAACTCCGCTGCTGATCCATATGCCGTTCATGGCGCCGCCTTTGAACTGTTCCTTGACCCCGTTCTCGAGCCCGTTGCCCGATCCCAGGAGGATGATCAGCATGAAGATACCCCAGGCTACGGCAAAACCCGTAAGGAAGGTCCTGAGCTTGTTCTTCCTGATTGTAAGATAAATTTCCTGCCAGCGGTCGATTGAAAACATATATTCGTGATTGGTGAACCGTGATTCGTGAATAGTCACGGTTCACGGTTTTCGGTTCACTAATTTTTAATGATTTCCGTTATCATCCCATCCGTGATCCTGATAGTCTTTTGCGTTCTTTTTGCAATATCGAGCTCATGCGTGACAATGAGCATGGTGATATTTTCATTCCTGTTGATGTCGGTAAGTATGTCCATGACTTCCTGGGATGTCACCGAATCGAGCGCCCCGGTAGGTTCATCGGCAAGGATGACCTTAGGTTTTGCTATCAGTGCGCGGGCAATGGCAACACGCTGTTTCTGACCTCCCGAAAGTTCATTCGGAAGATGGTGCGCCCATTCTTTCAGCCCCATCCTGTCGAGGTATTCCATGGCGATAAGGTTTCTTTTTTTGCGCTTAATATTCTGATAATAAAGAGGTAAGGCCACATTTTCAGCTGCATTTTTAAAAGAGACCAGATTGAACGACTGGAACACGAACCCGAGGTATTTGTTCCTTAGCTGTGCTGCCTTGCGCTCATTCAGGTGTTCGATTTTTATTCCGCTGAGCAGGTATTCACCATGATCATGGTTATCGAGTATGCCGAGAATATTGAGCAAGGTTGATTTCCCGGAACCCGAAGCCCCCATGACCGAGATCATTTCACCGGCTTCGACTTTAAGGTCGATACCCTTGAGCACATGCAGCTTATTGGTTCCGGTAATGTAGGTTTTGTGAATATTGGTGATATCAATCATTTGTAAGCTGTTAAAATCCCGCATCATGCATCCTGCATCATGCAACCAGTCAATAAGACTCTCTTTTAACAACAGAGTTACATCAGGAAGTCTGAAAAGGCCAAATATTTTCACCAAAATGCAGGTATGATCGGTGAATTGCCACGAATTACCGATGAGTATTAAGGTTTTTTTTAGCCATGTATTGGAAATTACCGGATTCTTTGTAATTTTGCACCCCTGAATTCCTCCTTAGCTCAGTTGGTTAGAGCATCTGACTGTTAATCAGAGGGTCGCTGGTTCAAGTCCAGCAGGGGGAGCTTCAAAATGAACCACTTACATCATTTTGTAAGTGGTTTTTTTGTGTCCACGCCAGAAATACGCCAGAATCAGGGGAAAAGCAAGAGGCTGATAATGGGTGAAATATAAATTCTACTCCTTTCCATTCTGACAGCCGATGACCCTATACTTGAAAGGCCGGCCGGAATGACCGCCTTCTGCCGATTTTGATTGACCAGACTAATGTCTTTAATATCAATGGTGTAAAGGTGGTCAGGTTGTTCCGGCAAAGTCAGGTCAAAGTGGGCATTTTTCCAGGCTGTCAGAATAGCCAAATCATTTAAAATTACAGGTCTACCAATGCTGGTCTTGTTATACCGGTCGAGGGATAGTCAATCGTATTGGTTTTTGCAGTCCCGAACCAACCAATTAATCCCTACCTCGAAACTGTTGGATTAATCACAGCTACACCAATTCTTTCTCCTTCTTTGATCACAGTTTCATAACCCTTTAAGGTATTGATCAATAAATCTTCATCGATGCGAATTTTGTTTTTTTCAAACAGCAGCACTACCGTGGAACCCCCAAATTTGAAATAC
>CAIJYT010000084.1 GCA_903824935.1 uncultured Bacteroidales bacterium
AGTACCTATGTCTGGGATTTCAATACCAATACATTCACTACGAGGAAGTTTTCGCATAATTCGAATACTTACGGATTCTTTAAAGGCAATTTCCTCAAGGCTTCCAATGGAAAAATATACGGAACCACCAAGGTGAAAGGCTATGACGTGACTCCTCCTGCACCGCTTGGCAATGCGGTCATTTTCTCCTTGGATCCGGTGAACTACAATTTCACTGTCGAATACACCTTCCCGGCAGGAATTAAAAACTGCAATGCAGGACTCAGGGAATACAATGGCAAGCTTTACGGTTCCACCAATTACGGCGGGACAAACAACAACGGGTATATCTTCTCGTATACCATTGCCAGCAGTGCTTTTGCTATCCTCTACAATTTTAATGCCCTCACCGACGGTGCCGGTTTCGAGGGAGAGTGGGCAGTGCTGAACAACAAACTCTACTCCACTTCATATACAGGGGGCGCCAGTGGTTTCGGAACCCTGGTAGAATTCAATCCGGCCACCAATGTTTTGACAGTATTGAAAAACCTTAGCATTACCGACGGAAGGAGTTTCAGGGGGACACCGCTTGTTTTCAATGACATCTACTCGACTAACGCACCCGTAACCACTGCGGGAACAGGAGCAGGCTGCAGCGGGGGGACATTCACGGTTCCGGTGACTGTGAACAACTTCATCCAGGTAAAGGGATTCACTCTCAGGCTTGATTTTGACCAGACCCTGATGACATACACAGGTTATGCCAATATCAACCCGGCCCTTTCAGGATGTACTGTCACCGCTACTGTGGTTTCGGCCAACCTTACGAAGATAGTGATCGCCTGGACCGGGACATCAGGGCTGAACCTGTCGAACGGCAGCAAACTGGCCGACCTGAAATTCACCCTGATCTCGGGTACTCCTTCACTGACATTTAACAATACCGCCAGCGGGGGAGCCGAATGCCAGTACCTGAATTCCAATATGGATGTGATGAACGATCTGCCAACAACCACCTATTATATCAGTTATACAGCTTCGGGCAACCTTCTCCCGGCAGCTGCCGGGAATATCAGCGGACCTGCAATAGTTTGCCAGGCTCAGAACAGTGTTGCCTACACCGTGCCTGCTATCGCCAACGCAAGCAGCTATTCATGGTCATACACCGGGACAGGGGCCACCATTACCGGTACAACAAATTCAGTGACCATCTCCTTTGCCGGTAATGCAAGCTCAGGAAATTTAAAGGTTTTTGGAGTGAACAGCTGCGGAAACGGGCCTGTTTCGGCAAACTTCCCCATTACGGTCAACCCCCTGCCCGGCGCTGCAGGAACAATCACAGGCTCCGGTTCGGTTTGCCAGGGCCAGTCAAATATTTCATACTCAGTGCCTGTTGTTGCCAGTGCCACAACCTATGTCTGGAGTTATACAGGAACCGGGGCTACAATTACGGGAGGTTCCACGAATGTCATCACCATCAATTTTACCCCCAATGCGACATCCGGCAACCTCACAGTCTATGGTTCCAATGCCTGCGGGAATGGAACAGCATCTGCCGCTTTCCCGGTGACAGTCCATGTTCTTCCTGTTGCCAATGCAGGACCTGATCAATCTATTCCGAACGGAGCCCAGACTACACTTAACGGTTCGGTTAACGGCGGTTCAGGAACCTATACATGGCACTGGGAGCCTGTCGGCTACCTGCTCAACCCCGATATCCAGAATCCGACAACTATAAATCTCACCGCTTCTGTAAACTTCACACTCACCGTTACCGATGTTTATGGATGCAGCGATAACGATGATGTTTTTGTGAATGTAAGCGGACCACTTACTGTCAATGCGATTGCCACTCCCGATACCGTCTGCATCGGACAACCGACCCAGTTGATGGCGTTGGCAGGTGGTGGGTCAGGTTCGTATACCTATACCTGGATATCCAATCCTGCGGGTTTCGCCGCTACCATTCCAAATCCATATGCCTTACCTTTTGTAAATACGGTATATTCTGTATTCGTTAATGATGGCATTACAAGTGTCAGTGATAGTGTTTCAGTAAAAGTGATCCCTTTACCAGCCCAGCCTGCTGCTCCCGATGGCCCTGATACCGTTAACCTGAGCTATGTTACGAGCAGCGATTACACCATTGCCCCGGTTGCTGGTGCAGATAGCTATTCATGGGCGCTGTTCCCGATAAGTTCTGGTATTATTACAGGAACAGGTACCACCGGGACCGTCGACTGGAATCCTGCTTTCCTGGGAATTGCCACGATCAAGGTATTGGCAATGAATACCTGCGGCGAGTCGGACTATTCCCCCCTTAAGCATACTTTCGTAGATAATGTTACGGGTGTGATGGAGTCAGAAACACCATCCCTGGTCATATATCCAAATCCTAATGACGGCTCATTCTACATCAAATCAACAAAGAAGATCGATAAAGTTATCATCCGTGACATGCTTGGAAGGACAATAAACGAAACCGATCATCTGTCCGATGGCAACCGGTTCAATTATACCCTGGCAGATGGTACTTATTTCGTACAGGTTTATGGTAATGAAATTAATTTCACCAGGAAAATTTTAGTTCAAAAAGCAAGATAGAATTCGTAATGACGTGAAATTGTTGTTTTGGGTAAATGTTGGTTTTTGTGTTGATTGTGTGTATCCCTGGCTTTGCAAGGCAAAGCCAGGTTACATTTAAATCCTGGTCGTATGAAGAAAAATGTTATTATTGCGACGGTCGCCCTCATGTTAAGTATTTCATCTGCAGTTGCATATAGTCAGTCTGCAGGAGGTGCAACCCCTGTGAAAAAGATCAAAACCAAAACGGGTAAGACTTTCGTCATACTTGAGACCCACCCCCAGGGGCAGAGTTTGAGCGATATCAGCGTGTCACTTGAGGGTGTTCCCAGGGCGGAAATGAAATACAAGGACGCTGAGCCGATAAATAAGGTGCTTATTGGCGACCTTGACTGGGACGGTTTTGATGAACTTTATATAACAACCACTTCTGCAGGTTCGGGGAGTTACGGGAACATTATCGGGATAGCTTCTAATAAGGACAAGTCCATATCGCGGGTATACATGCCCGCAGTCGAAGAAAAAGAGATGAAACCCGGAGGGCCATTCGAGGGCTACGAAGGGCATGATTCCTTTGCGATCAGCGGAAACAGCCTGGTCAGGACGTTCCCGGTAAAATCGGGCAAGGCGAAAACGCGTACCGTTACCTATAACCTGAAGTCAGGCGAGGCAGGTTATATCCTGTATGTCAAAACATCAAAGGTCTATTGAGGTTTGTTTTAGACTGCGCTGATAACCATTGTGTTGAAATTTCTTCCTTCGAATTATTTTTTTGGAGAAACAAATAACCAGTATATTTATCTGCAATTTAAATCGGCACAATGAAAAAGATCTTTCTGTTTTTTACGATAGCTATGTTAGCAACCCAGCTTTCATACGGACAGTTCGCCCTGGGTATAAAACTTGGGTATAACGCCAGCAAACTTTCGACCAACGTCGACACCATTAAATCACAGGTTAACAGTGGATTCCATGCAGGTATCTGGACCCACATTGGGAAAAGATTGTATTTCGCTCCTGAGCTGTTGTATACCATGAGCGGTACCTTATTTACCAGCGAAGGGAATTTAGCTGCGAACCAGTGGCAGCAGAAGGTAACCGTTGGTACAATGGACGTCCCCCTTTTACTGGGATTCAAGATCATTCATTCGTCTGTCATCACATGGAGGATAGAAGCAGGTCCTGAAGCCTCATTTGTAGTTAATAAAAAAGTGAAGGATGTAAGCGGCACAGGCACTATTACAACTGCAAACATCAATACGGCAAACTGGTATGTTCTCGGTGGCACAGGCATAGACGTATTGTTTCTGACCTTTGACATAAGGTATCAGTACGGACTCAACCAGTTCGTTAAAGACGTAAGCAATAGCGGGTTGAAATCGACAAACAGCCTGTTCCTCGTTTCATTGGGATTCAGGATCTTCGGAAGCAAGTGAAAATAGCGAAATAGCGAGATGGCGAAGTAGCGAAATTAAATCATACTTTGTACCTTGTCCATTATTCTAATTCCACCCTGAACCTGTAGGGAAGTTCAGCGTCTGTCCCGGCATATACCACACCAATGCGGGGAAGCGCTGCAATCATGGCATCTTCGACACTGAAGCCCCGGTCTTCAATCCATATCCCGTCCTGCCGGCTGTTTGCTGATTTCCTCAGCATGCTGCAACCGGTATGAGAGTAATGTATCCCAAGCAGGGCCGAAACTTTTCCCGGGCCGTCGCCGATTTTTTTCGCCAGCTTGGGCTTGCCGGTCCGTTTCAGCATCATATCCGTATTATCCAAAGGTTTGATCGCCCTTACCAGGACTGCATGAGGGATATCTTCCTTATTGGTAACCACGTTGAACAGGGAGTGCACTCCGTAACAAAGGTAAACGTAGGCAATACCGCCATCCCGGTACATGATTTCGGTTCGCGGGCTCCGTCGTCCGCCGAAGGCGTGAGAAGCCTTATCGACAATACCGTTATAAGCCTCAGTTTCGTAGATGACTCCGGATGTCGTTTTTCCGTCAAACCGGCTTACGAGTACTTTACCAATCAGTTCCCGGGCAATCAGCACCACGTCGTTACGCGAGTAAAATGAATAGGGAAGTATCATGGGACAAAGGTCAAAAAAAATGGTACAATGTTTAACTTTGTTTCGCAACATTAACACAATTTATCATGAGCATATCCGAAAGATCCCTTTTATACGATGAACTGCCGTTCTGGTCGGCCCCGTTCGGGTTATTGCTGCTGGAGACAGTAAAGTACAAAAAGAACATCATGGTGCTTGACATTGGCTCAGGGAGCGGGTTCCCAACGCTCGAACTGGCCGGACGACTTGGAAGCGGAAGTGAGGTTTACGGACTCGACCCCTCCGATGATGCCATTGAAATGCTGGATGCCAAGATAAGGCTGCGTGAAGCCGGAAATGCCTTTGCGATCAAGGGTAGCGGGGAATCCATGCCATTCGGGGATGCATATTTTGACCTGATCATTTCAAATAATGGTTTGAACAATGTGGATGACATGGCGGGTGTGCTCAGGGAGTGTTACAGGGTGTGCAAGCCGGGAGCACAGATGGTGCTGACCATGAACCTTCCGTATACTATGGTGGAGTTTTATGATGCCCTGAGGTCGGTTTTAAGTGGGATGGGACTTTTTGAAAGTATTGAAGCCATGGATGCCCATATATTCGAAAAGCGCAAGCCTGTTGATTACCTGCAGGAACTTATAATTGAGAATGGATTTCACATCCGCTCGGTACAGCCCGACGGGTTCAAATACCGTTTTGCTTCGGCAGCTGCTTTTTACGATCATTACCTGATCAGGAACTTTTTTCTTCCCCCCTGGAAGAAATTCCTGCCGCCCGGCCTGCATGAGCAGATTTTATCGGAAACTGGAGTAATCCTTGACCGGCAGGTATCGGAAAATAGAACACTGGAGATATCAATACCTTTTGTGTGTTTTGATACTGAAAAAAATAGCAAGAAGTGAAATTTGATTTAGCGAAGCATTTTACAAAAGCCGCATCAGGTGCAAGGAGCATTTAAGGTTTGATGTAATGCAAAGTGCTTGTGCGACGCAGGCACCGTAGCGGCGTTGTAAAGATGCGAGCGTTTCACCAAACGTATTTCCCGTCAGAATCTTTCTTCACCTTCCCGTTATCTATCAGGAACCGCAGAACAAGGATCACTTTGTCCTCATGGAAGTCGGAAGCAGCATTCACCAGTTGTTCGGCATCGGCAGGTCCTGATTTAAGGACAGGCTTGATGATCTTTAAAATACCGTCAAATTCCATTTCATTGAGGTCAAGCTTGTTCCTTTCAAGGCAGATATCACAGCGGCCGCAGCGTTTTGTACTTTTCTCACCGAAATATTCAAGCAGGACCTGGCTGCGGCATTTCTTCCCTGATTCAGCATAGGAGATCATGGACTCAAGCCGCCGGGTGGCTTCATGCAGGCGGTCCTGGTAATAAACCGGCGAGATGCTGATGTCTTTACCGTCGAGGCGGTCGTCGAGATAGACCAGCTGTGGCTTGTCGGAAGCAGGAGTGTAATCTATGATCTTCAGTTTCTCAAGCCGCTTCAGGTGTTTCACAAGATCTTCGGCAGCCAGTCCGGTTCTCCGGGCCAGCTCAGCCTCGCTGAAGCCGACGAATTCGGTCATCACCCCGGTATAGGACCTTAGAATTGTTTTCAGAAGAAGGTCATAAAATTCATTTTCAACCTGGAAACGATAAAGCGTTTCCTTATCGGCCTTTACATAGATCCTCGATGGCCTGTGCATTGCGTCGGAAAGCATGACATAGCCTTCTTTTTCAAGGAATTTCATTGCATTGTAAGCGATCACAGGCCTGAATTTGTATTCCGAAGCAAAGGCCGAAAGGTCCATGTCGAACCTCTCATCACTTCCGCTGCCGACGGGTATCTGAAAGTAATTACCAAGAGCCTGGTATACCGACCTGATCATACTCAGCTCAGGGAAATTCCGGGTAAGGTTCTTCCTGGCTTCGATGATGTCGGCGTTCTCAAAAAGAAGTACCGCATACGCCTGTTTCTCATCCCTTCCCGCCCTGCCTGCTTCCTGGAAATAAGCTTCGATACAATCGGGGAGATCCATATGGATCACCACCCTCACATTATGTTTGTCGATGCCCATTCCGAAAGCGTTGGTCGACACCATGATCCGGGTCTTCTCGCTGATCCAGGCGTTCTGCTTCTCATCTCTTACCTTCTGGATCAGGCCCGCATGGTAGTAGTCGGCGCCGATGTTGTTCTTTTTCAGGAATTCGGCAATAAGCTTGGTTTCACGCCGGTTCCTGACGTAAATGATGCCGCTGCCTTTAACCTTGTTCAGTATCTTCAGCAGCCTTCCGGGCTTGTCTTCCTCCTTAAGGACCAGGTAAGTGAGGTTTTTCCGTTCAAAACTAACCCTGATCACATTCTCACGCCGGAACTGAAGTTTCTCCTGGATGTCTTTAACCACCTTAGGAGTGGCAGTGGCAGTCAGGGCGAGAAGCGGAACCCCTGGTATGAATGGCCTGATGTCGGCTATTTTTAAATATGGAGGGCGGAAGTCGTAGCCCCATTGCGAAACACAATGTGCTTCGTCTATCGCGAGCAGGCTGATCCTGGTTTTTCGCAGCAGTTCCCTTATCCGTTCGGTCGCAAGGCGCTCCGGCGAGATGTAGAGAAGTTTGATCGCACCGAACCTTGCATTGCTAAGAACCCTTTCCTGCTCGTCGGGATGCATCCCCGAGTGCACGGCAGCAGCTGCAATTCCCTTGTTTTTCAACCCGTCAACCTGGTCCTTCATCAACGCGATCAACGGAGAGACCACAAGGCACATCCCCTCCATGGCCAGCGCAGGAACCTGGTAACATAACGATTTACCTCCACCCGTAGGAAGAAGCGCAAGGGTGTCATTCCCTTTCATCACCGAGTTGATGATATCTTCCTGTAGAGGACGGAAGGATGAGAAGCCCCAGTGTTTGGTAAGTATCTGTTGAATTGATTGAGACAATGCCGGGATTTTCCTTCAAAGGTAATAAGGAAGACGATAATAATGACTGTGGATGATGTAATCCGTAACTCTTGTAGCATCCCGGCTATGCGCAGGACTCACATTGATACCGGCGCCTTATCTCACGATCAGCAATTTTGATGTAATATATTTATTTCCGGTTTGGATGCGGATGAGGTATAGCCCCTGGGGCAATCCTAAAATATCTATAGTAGCCTGTTTCGTTGTCAGATGCCGTGCTGACCCGACTTCAAGACCCTGCGAGTTCACCAGGGTCATGAGGGTATATGACGGAGGTTCGGAGCTTAGCATAATTGAAAACTGATTCGCAGCCGGGTTTGGATAAACCTTCACTATCATATCCGCAATACCCTGCCTGTCATTAATTCCAAAGAACTGGTTCCCGTTAGGAAGCCTGTTCCGGATAAAGGAATTCCTTATCGTGTCCACTTCTATCCCCAGTTTACCTACTGAACCCCATGGGGTGGTTTCATTATAATCCCTGGCCCAGGTGTAAACAAAGTCGAATTCCTCCCTGTCTCCTGGTTTGAAGGTAAAAGGACCTGAAGTTGACAAACCCTTTTTATCATTTGGGGCATCTCCGGCAGTTATCTCCGTCCAGTTCACAGGCCCGTTTGGTGGAACGCAACCTGTACCCCAGTTCAAAGTGTCGGACAAGCCCGGGAACATGAACCTGCATTCAGGCCCGTACCCACCAGCCTGGGGATGGCCACCCCCGCCGTAAATGATATGTGTGCCATCCCTCCATAAACCTTTCATGTAATTATAAAAATCCTTTGCATACAGGCAATCCCATTCGGGGGGAGGTGATCCTGTGCTGTTAAAGTACCTGAACCCGGTCATCCCAAGTCTTTCGTCATCAATCACACCGTTACCAAAGTTGATACCGTTGACGCTCTCATCACAGAGGCGTCGTCCGAACTGGTCTTTCATCGGGTTGTCAATACCGTCGGCATCTTTCAGGGGGCCTCCCAGGATGGTCATTCCTTCCGAAGGAGGATGGGCCCCGTATGCCTGGGGCTGTCCGTTCCCATCGATATCCGGCCCGTTATAAATGTACGACATCCCTCTCTGAACATCACAGCCGATATAATCATCCATGGCAAATCCCAGGTCAAAATCAGTGAACCAGCCAAGATAAGAATCATGATAGGTCTGGTTTGATCGGTTATAAATATCCAGGTGGAAGAAAACAGAGTTGTTAAAAGCAGTATCATCAGGCATGTTGAATTCGTATGCCCAGAGATGGATCTCTGCCCTCACTTTCCTGCCCTGGGACTCGGAATGAAACTTCCTGTCATCATTATAGATAATGAAAACGCACTGGTCACCTAAGATCTTCGGATAATCCCCGTCATATGGATTATAATTATTGTCGCCATTCCTGTCATAAAACGGAGCAAGCAAAGGCTGCTGGCCCATGGCAGTGTTCCCATGTGCAGGCCAGGTGAGAAAGGTTTCCGGCGGCGTATAACCAGGATCCATCCAGTGGTGTTTATGGTACTCAATCTGCCATCCCTCAACCTTCCACACCCTGTTCCAGAGGGAATCATAGGAGTTTCCGTACGCAGCAGAGTTGCTGACCGGCCCGGGCCAGAAATCTGCAAACCCTCCTGCCGAATATGTACATGGCCCCTGGCGATAGTGTTCCCCGGCATAGCAAAGGGAGTCATACTGATCTTTACATCCTATCCATAATGCGGCATTGAAAACAGGGCTTTTGCCGCTGCCTTTGGGCACGAAAAAGCCCAGCTCTCCGGGATCGAACGACCAGAACTGGTTCCCGCAGGCATTTATATTGGCCTGTACATTATTTATGTCCAATCGGGCCCATTGAATGTCGGGGACGTTTACGATGATATAACTTTCGGACCATGGAATAACACTATTTTTCAACCTGAGAGTATACACAAGAGTGTCAATGCCACCCTGATAAATACCCGGGGTATAGCGTGCAGTTGAATCGTTGACAACTCTAGAACTGCCGGGGTTGTATTGTATTAAACGACTCAGGTACACCGAATCGGCAGGATTGGGGAAGTAAGCATTTTTAAATACATTGATATCGATCGGGAGACCTGCGGTTCCATTGACATGGACAGGACGCGCACAGAATTTGGAAGAATCCATGCGGGTTTCTACATAAACTTTTGCCCAATCCGAAGTCAGGGTAGTATCATCGGTGTACCTGATCCGATACCTGATAGTCCAGGTAAAGCCCTGGCAGTTGTATAATGTATCGCGGATCTGTAGTTTTCCGTCCGCCGTCTTTGTCACAGAAGTGCCGGAAGGATAAATTTTCATTGATTGGAAACTCAAGATCTCCATGGGCTTTCCCCTGGGGTTCAGGTCATTGGCCAGAACATCCAGCACCATTGTAGAATACGATGTGTATATAACACTGTCGTTCACAGCCACGGGGTTGTTCTGAGCACTGAGCGAAAAAGCCGGAAAAATCAATATCGGAAAGAGCAGGATATTGAGGAAAGAGAAGTTTGTTTTCATAACATCCCTCTTAAATATTAAATTGCAATATACGAAGAAAAATTGGGATTCGACCGTACAGGATAAAATTAATCAGCTTGGGCCATTGGCTGGGAAGGGTGAGAATGCCTTAAAAAACTGAAATAATCTAATTGGGATAATTTAACCTGCAGTTTAATTTTATAGAAAACAACAATCACTTTTTGACAATATTGGGATAAAGGAACAAATAGAACAAATCCATGTCTGACAAAAACTCGCAAGTGGCCATCCCGGAAGAATTGATCATGAATAAAATAATGATTGTACGAGGAATAAAAGTAATGATCGACAGCGACCTGGCAGAACTTTATGGAGTAACTACAAAAAGGCTCAATGAGCAGGTTAAACGGAATGCGAGACGCTTCCCTGTCGATTTTATGTTTCAGCTTACAGAGCAGGAAAAACAGGAGGTGGTCGCAATTTGCGACCACCTCAAAAGGATAAGGTTTTCACCAAACCTCCCGTATGTTTTTACTGAGCACGGGGCAGTAATGCTGGCCAGTGTTCTTAATAGCGACAGGGCCATTATTGGAAATATTCAGATTGTCAGGATATTTACCAGAATGCGACAGTAAGTAGAAAATAAACAAGATACATTACGAAAGATTGAGCAATTACAGAAAAATGATGTTGAACAGGATCAGCAGATACTTTTGATCTTCGAATACCTCAGGCAATTGGAACAAAGAAATCAACAACAGCCTGAGTTCAAAGAACGCAGGCGGATCGGTTTTAAGCGAAGCGGAGAGATATAGAGTGAAACCTATTTCCCTATCTTATACACACTGTCAATCACAGTCCCGTCGACCCACTTGATAACAGCTACAATCTCGTCGGTGAACTTTGGTTTTTCGGGTTTTCCGCAGATCTTTTCGGCCTCTTCCTTGAGCTCCTGTATGGTCCTGATCGGAAGATTGGTGTTCTTCATCTTTTCGATAAGGTCGGTACGCAGCGGGTTGATGGCGATGCCGCGTTCGGTAACGATCACGTCGATAAGTTCGCCGGGACCGCAGATGGTTGTCACCTCATCCCTGATCACCGGAATCCGGTCACGGAATAAAGGAACGGGGAGGATCACTGTTTTCCCAAATAAAGTATTCATCCAGCCGCCAATGCCGTGGAGCAGGTAGCCATCACTGTGGGTGACCACGTTAGCGTTGAAGTTCACGTCGACTTCGGTGGCGCCAAGGATCACGATATCGACCAGTGATGAGAAATTTCCTTTACCGTGATAATTATACGAAGTGAAAGGGGTGGTCATTACATGGTGGGGATTGTCTCTCATGGAGCGCACCCCGTCGAGGTCGAAAGTCTGGCCGTCGAGAATATATTCGACCAGGCCTTCCTCAAGCATTTTTACCAGGTATTTATTCGAACCTCCGCGTGCAAACCGGGCTTTCCAGCCACGCTGGCGGAGGATATCGGCAAAATAAATCCCTATCGACAAGGAAGTCCCGCCGGCACCGGCCTGGAAAGAAAATCCGTCATAGATCAACCCTGCCTCGTCGCAGAACTGCGCACTCCATTCGGCCAGCAGCAGGCGGTCGGGGCTCTTGGTGATCTCGGTCGTGCCGCTGACGATCTTCTCGGCAATGCCTATTTTATCCATCACCACCACGTAATCCACATAATTACCATTGATCTGCCATGGAATACAGGGAAAAGATACGAGGTTGTCGGTTACAACAATTACTTTATCAGCGAACTGGGCGTCGGCGAGGGCAAAACCCAGCGGACCGCAGGCCGTCGGCCCGTTGACCCCGTTCATATTGCCGAAGAGATCTGCAGTGGGAGCGGCGATTACGGCGATATCAATATGCACTTCGCCGTCCTGCACGCTCTGGTAGCGTCCCCCGTGAGAGCGGAGAATGCCGAGTCCTTTCATTTTGCCTTCGGATGTGAATTTCCCCAAAGCCCCGTTCATGCTGCCTTCTATGTGATCAATCGTACCGTCTTCCAGGTATTTGGTAAGAACTTCATGGCAGGGGAACGAAGCCGACGGCAGCCAAATAAGGTCTTTCACGCCGAGGTCATGGGCGATGTCGAACACAGGCACGGCAACCAGGTCGCCGTTGCGGAAATGATGATGGGTCGAAATGCACATGCCGTCTTTCAGGCCTGCTTTAACCAGGGCTTCTTTCAGCGAAGAAACCACCTTGTTGCCGTCCTCAGGGTAATCGGCGCAGGATGCGATCTTTGTTGATGCCTTGAATCCCGTGGGCCTGTATTTGCCTACTCCCATATAGGGAACCGCGGGCTTCCCGTTTATGATGGTAGGCACGATACGGCCTAAAGCGTTGGTTACCAGTTTATCATATTTCATAGCTTTCCCTCCAGTTTTCAGCAAGCTTATTCATTTTAACAGCAAGGTTTATCGTATTCAGCGCCCGTTTCACCACGGGGGGATCAATCATCTTGTTTCCAAGTGCCACTACTCCGAGCCCTTTCTTTTCGGCCTCATAGAATGCAAAAACTATCTTTTTTGCTTTTTCAATTTCTTCGGATGAGGGAGCGAAAGCCTCATGAATGACCTTTATCTGCCTGGGATGTATGCAGCCCATACCGTCGAAACCGAGAGCTTTCGAATTCTTGACGTTCTGCCTGAGGGCCTCCATATCGCCTATGTCGGAGAACACCGAATCGATCGGCTGTATCCCTGCAGCCCGGGCTGCATTGACCACCATGCTGCGGGCGAAAAACGATTCTTTCCCTTCCATCGTGCGCATTGTCCCGAGATCTGCAGTATAATCCTCAAGGCCTATGGCAAGTGCCACCACGTTATCAGCAGAAGAAGCAATGGAATATGCATTGATCACCCCCAGGGCCGATTCAATGATGGGCATGATCCAGATGGGATGTACGATGTACGATGTACGATGTACGATTTCTTCAATCTTTTTATTTACCGCGTGTACCTGTTCGGCATGCTCGCATTTGGGTAAAAGGATAAGATTCACATTATGGGCGATCACATATTCGAGGTCTTCCAGGCCACGTTCGCCTTGGTTGATCCTCACCATATGCTCGGCACCATAGAAATCGATTGAGCGCAATGCATTACGCACCAGGAAGCGGGCTTCATATTTTTTATCAGGTGCAACTGCATCCTCCAGGTCCAGGATGATGCCATCGGGATGATGTATCCCTGCATTGATCATCAGGGCAGGGGAGTTCCCCGGGAGGTACAGGCGTGAAAAGCGGTTTTTGTCGCGGGCTGTCGCATAAACATGTTCGGCAGGGACGGGCAGCAGGTATTCCTTATCGGTTTTATGCAGTTTCTTAACAGCAGCTTCTATACGTGCGGCTATCACCAGCGGAAGAGCCCCGGCATCTTCTATCTTCAGGTTTGCATTTTTAATCTCCAAAAATGCCATGATCTCATGAGCGAGTTTACGTATTGACTCTCCATACATTACCCCGACTTTCGATTCAAGCTGGAGGTTAATGCCTCCCTTTGTTGTAAGTTCAAGTGTAACAAAGCAATCGGAACGTATCCCCTTGCCTTTGTTACCTGTTGTTGCAATCTCAGCCATTTGCAGTTATGTTAAGCGTTTCACAGGCAAAAATAGGCAGATTTTGCTACATTTGCACCTCATTTGAAAAGAAGATGGCCAGAAGAAAGAGTTCCGCGGGGTCGAAAAAAGGAAGGAAGAAGGGCTTTAAATGGATGGCGGTATACCGTGGCAACATCCACCTGGTGCTGTTCCTGCGCCTGCTTACCGTGACAGTATTTCTCTTTCTTTCCAGGGCGGTGTTTTATGTGTTCAACCTCAAATACTTTGCAAATGTTCCTTCACATGAGGAGCTGATGATATTCTTCCACGGAACCCGCTTTGACATTGCAGCCATCCTCATGGTGAACCTTCCCTTTATCGCCATGTACCTTCTCCCTTTCAAATTCAGGGAGAAGAAAGCCTACCTGGTTGTTGCCGATATATGGTTCTATATAGCCAATACGCTGGCCCTGCTTATGAATTTCGTCGATATCATTTATTTCCGCTTCACCCTGAAAAGGGTCACGGCCGATATCTTCACCTACCTGCAGGTGGGGGGCGACTTTGACAAGCTGCTGCCTCAGTTCATGAAGGATTTCTGGTACATCCTGGTGACTTTCATCATCTATATTGCGCTGATGATACTGGTGGTTTCAAGGTTCAGGGTTGCAGGTACCGGACAGAAACTTAAAGGAGGCAATTTCAGCTATTACCTGTTTAATGTGTTCATGGCCCTGGTTTTTGCCGGTTTCACGGTAATAGGTATTAGAGGAGGATTACAGCTTCGCCCCATCAATGTGGTGACAGCGGCAAGATATACCACAGCACGCAACGTTCCCCTGGTGCTGAACACTCCCTTCTCCATCCTCAGGACCTGGAACAATGAGAAACTGCCTACCATACACTGGTTCAGGACCGAGTCGGAATTGGAAAAATTATACAACCCGGCCCACCAGGGAAAAGCAGGAAATTTCAAACGCATGAACGTGATGATAATCATCATGGAGAGCTTTTCGCGGGAACATATAGGTTTGCTTAATCACGATCTTGAAAACGGGCGTTACCAGGGCTTTACACCTTTCATGGATTCCCTCATCAGGCACAGCCTTTATTTCGACGCTTATGCCAATGGCAAAACCTCGATACAGGGCATTCCTGCCGTACTTTCTTCCATCCCTTCCCTGATGTACGAATCATTTATCCAGACTTCCTATGCATCGGGCAAATTCACCAGCATTGGCGGGCTGCTTAAAGCAAAGGGATATTCAACGGCATTTTTCCACGGGGGCAGCAACGGCACCATGGGTTTTGACTCTTATACCCACTATGTTGGGTTTGATAAGTACTACGGACGTAACGAGTATCATAATGAAGCCGATTACGACGGCAAGTGGGGGATACGCGATGAACAGTTTTTCCAGTATGCAGCCAGGGAGATCAACGGCATGGGCCAGCCATTCTGCGCTGCATTCTTTTCATTATCGTCCCATCATCCGTATTACGTTCCTCCCAAGTATATCAACGTACTGCGTACAGGGAACCTTCCCATACAGCAAAGCATAATGTACGCCGACCTCTCCCTGGCGGAATTCTTTCATACCGTGCAGCATATGCCATGGTATAAGAATACGCTTTTCGTGATCACCGCCGATCATACATCCGAAGGGTATTATCCATTCTACCAGAGCGGGGCCGGACAATATGCGGTGCCCTTGCTGTTCTTCAGGCCGGGAGAGGAGCTTAAAGGGATGTCAAAGACCATTGCCCAGCAAACTGATATCATGCCGACAGTACTGAGCTACCTTGGTTATGAAGGCAAATACCTTGCTTTCGGGACCAACCTGCTAGATACCCTGGGAATCCATTTTTCGGTTCATTACAACAGTGGTGTTTATGGTATGATGAAGGATAACTGCCTCATCGAATTCGACGGGATGAAATCCACTCACCTGTTCGACCTCGCCACCGATCCCATGCAAAAGCACAACCTCCTGAACCAGGGAAATGCGGAACAGGAAAAACTAGAATTGTTCCTTAAAGCATTTATCCAGCAATATAACAACCGTTTGATTGAAAACCGTCTGATAGCGGAATGAAAAAGCTCATCTTCATTGTAAACCCTGTTTCAGGGGTTGGGAAGCAGAAAGGGATAGAGAAGCTGATAGCAAAACATCTCGATGCTTCCGCTTTTGAATATTCAGTGGTCTATACCGGGAAGCAGGGACATGCGTCTGAGCTCAGCAGGGACGCGGCGAACCAGGGCTTTGATGCCGTGATTGCGATAGGAGGTGACGGCACGGTAAATGAGACCGCCCAGGGGCTTATCGGGAGTGAGACCGCTATGGGGATCATCCCCACAGGATCGGGCAACGGCTTGTCGAGGCATTTAAAGATCCCGATGAACCCCGCAAAAGCCATCCGCATACTGAATAATTTTAAAACGGCTAAGATTGACACGGCAACCCTCAACGACAACCTCTTCGTGAATGTGGCAGGAGTGGGTTTCGACGCCAAGGTGGCGAAGGAATTTGCAAAGGCGGGCAAGCGCGGCTTCGGCACTTATTTCAATATTGCCACATCAGCATACGCAGCTTACAAGCCAAGGACCTACCACATGATGATCGACGGACAGGAGGTCACAAGGAAGGCCCTGATGATAAGTTTCGCCAATTCGAACCAGTTCGGGAACAACACCTCTATAGATCCCAATGCCAAGCTTGACGACGGCTTCATTGACGTATGCATAGTGAGCAAGGTTCCATACTGGAAGACAGTTTTCCTGGCCCCCCTGCTGTTCATGAAGAAATTTGACCAAACGCCCTATGTTGAGATCATCCGTGCAAAGGAAGTCGAGCTGGTAAGGAAAAAAGGAAAGAGCGGCCATCTCGACGGGGATCCTTTTGTTGCCGGTAAGAATGTCCATCTGAAAATACAGCCTTTATCGTTAAAAGTCATTGTACCGTAAATTCATCATATGCTCATCACATCCAACGTAAATGTTGAGAACCTGGGAAACGGATTCAAGGCTCTCCTGCTGAGATGGGGATTCGGAGATTCAGTCGCCAGGCATATTGTCGATTTCTCCTCCCTTTTTGTTGTTTTTCTCATTTCCATAATAGTTTACCAGGTGGTAAAATTCCTGATCAACAGGGTGTTAAAACGGATGGTCGAAAGATCGGAGAACAAATGGGATGATCATTTATATGATCAGAAGGTCTTTACCCGTCTTGCCCTGATGCTGCCGTTGATGATATTGCAGGTATCCCTGGCACCCACCATCTCAGACTACCCTCACGCCGTTAACATTCTGGGTGTTATCCTGAAGCTGTGCGAAGTAGGTGTCTTTCTCCTGGTCGGTATTTCTTTCCTGAATGCAGTATATAAAATTTACGGGGATTACGAGCTGGCTTACGCCAAACCTATTAAAGGGTATGTGCAGATAGGGAAGATCATACTTTACATCATCGTGGGGATAGTTGCAATCTCGGTATTGATAGGCCAGTCGCCGCTCAGCCTCCTTGCAGGCCTCGGTGCCATGAGCGCAGTGCTGATGCTGATCTTCAAGGACTCCCTGCTTGGTTTCGTTGCCGGGGTGCAGCTTTCGAACAATAAAATGCTGCATATAGGCGACTGGATCACCATGCCCAAGTACAATACTGATGGCACTGTGCTGGATATATCCCTGGTAACCGTAAAGGTGCGCAATTTCGACAATTCCGTCAGTTGTGTGCCAACTTATATCCTTATTACCGATTCTTTCCAGAACTGGAGAAGCATGGGAGATGCAGGTGGCCGCAGGCTGAAAAGACAGGTGAACATCGACATCTTCACTATCCGTTTTGCAGGGGAAGAGCTTATCTCCGGCCTTAAAGCCAAAGGTTTATACCGGGAAGTCACCATGGCTGAGACCGGCGCTATGACCAACCTCGGGCTGTTCCGCAGGTATCTTTATGATTTCCTGAAGTCCCAGCCCCTGGTCAATAATGAATCCACGCTGATGGTAAGGCATCTTCCTGCTGGCGATACCGGGCTTCCTATCGAGATCTATGCATTTTACAGTCCGCCCGACTGGGCAAATGCAGAAAATACCACCGCTGCAATCTTCGAACATATTTATGCAGTATTGCCTGAGTTCGGCCTGGCGGCTTACCAGAGAGCATCGGGGGTACCAGCTAAAGCCTGAAATTTTACCCGGCTATAGATTCAGGCAGGGGATGGGAAGCTCAGTTTTTTAAAAGCTTGATCGTTTCGGTTGTATTTCCTGACATAACCCTCAGAAGGTAAACACCTGAGGCAAAACTGTGAAGGTCGATGACAGCTATACCGGAACGCCTGCCCATTGTTTCCAGGATAGTTTTTCCATTCACATCACAGACTTTAAAATACATATCCTCCTTTAGTCCTTTATTGCATTTAATGTAAAACACACCTTGGGAAGGATTAGGGAAAATTGTGTAAGGAGCAGCAGGATAAACTTCTTTGTTAATGAAATTGAAACCCCCGTCAGTGGTCTTCAGGATTGTACCTGACTCTCCTGCTGCAAAACCTGTTTTTTTGTCGGTGAAACAGACCGCTGTAATGTAATTTGAAGTACACGTCCTGCTCAACGACCAAGTTAACCCACCGTCATCAGTTCTGAATATAAAACCGCTGGCACCTCCGAAAAATACTGTGTCTTTCCCGCTGAATGAGACTGAAACAAGATTAGCCCAAATCATCATGCCTGTTTCTATTACAGTCCAGCTGACACCGCCGTCGATAGTCTTCAAAACCCGGCCGGACTGGCCGCAGGCATATCCAGTTGACGAATCGGCAAATCCAAGGCCGTATAATGGATCGAAAGTTCCGCTTTCCACGCTGGTCCAACTGTCGCCACCATCAGTAGATCGGTAAATTTTTCCGTTCATCCCTGCAGCAATACCGACATCAGGTGAGGGGAAACAAATTGCGAACAAGCTGGTATAATTCTCAATGATAAAACTGCTCCAGCTTTCACCTCCATCGGTAGTTTTCATATTATACCCCTGAATGCCAACCGCAAATCCCTTCTTCGGGGTGGGAAAGCAAACCGATTTCAGATCATAGTAAGTTCCATGGGATACCTCTCTCCAGGTAATGCCGGCATCGGAGGTCTTGACTATTTCCCCGAAACTTCCCACGGCAATTCCGGTATCAGGGGCGGTAAACATTATGGAATTCAGATCTTCTAAGGTCCCGCTGGTAAGCGTGGTCCAGGTTTGCCCCCCGTTGGTGGTTTTAAGAAGAGTGCCGATAATCCCTGCTGCATAGCCCGTGGCCGGACTCGTAAAAAACAGGGATGCAAGAGTGTTCGTATTACCCGTTCTGAGCGAAATCCAGTCAGCCCCTGCATTAACGGTCTTCAGAATGTCACCCCCGGTTGAAACTATTATGCCGTTGTTCCTGTCGGTGAAATAAACCGAATTTAAATAGTCAGGGTTTGGCATAAATTTCCTGGTCCAGGAAAGGCCGCCATCTGTCGTCCTGAGGATTGTCCCGTAATATCCGCAGGCGTAACCTGCAGAGGCATCAGGGAAGACAATGGAGGTAATTGCAAAACCCTCTCCCTGGCGCACCATGGTAAATGAACTTCCTCCGTCGGTGGTCATAAAAATGTCACCGTAATTATCACCGAAAAAACCTGTTGACTGGTCGCGGAAACAGGTGGAGTATAGCATTGAGGTTATCCCGGAATTAAGGCGTGACCAGTTGCTACCTCCATCAGTGGTTTTCAATATTATCCCGCTGTCCCCTGCCACATAACCTGTCATCTCGCTTGTGAAGGATATAGACGTGAACACTGTTTTCCTGCCTGTATTTAATACAGACCAGCTTGCACCGGCATCGGAAGTTTTCAATATTGTTCCATATTGACCTGAAGCATAACCGGTGGCTGAGGTTGGAAAAGAAAGGGCCAGCAGATTTTTTGAATTGCTGTTTGGCAGGGGTGTCCAATGAAGTCCGCCATCGGTGGTTTTCGCTATATTTCCCAAATTGCCGGCAGCGTAACCAGTGTACTGATCCGTGAAAAACACAGCACTGAAAACATCATGTCTTTGATCTGTATTAACATTCCAGACCTGGCCCCCGTCGGCTGAATTCATCAGTGTGCCGGCACTTCCAACTGCGACCAGTTGTGTAGGGGATGTCATCCAGGTGCCCCATAAGGGGTTTCCCTGCGGCAGGGGATTCTGCCATGTCCATTGTGAGAAGGCGGCAATGGCCTGACCAAAGAGCAGCAAAACAAGTACAGTCTTTTTCATTTGAGAGATTTTTATTATATTATTAAATGGCAGAATTAATAGTGGATTTCGGCAATCTGACTATTAGCACCACCTTTTAACAGGCTTTAATTGTCAAACTGGTTCCCACTTATTTTAACAGGTAAAATGAGAGCACAGCAGAATATATATAAGTTGAACAAGCCGGAATATTTAATGCGTTATCAGCAGCTTCCCTGCATATGTTTTGCCGCCCGAAACAGCTTTGATCATATACAACCCGTTGGGCAGGAAGCAAAGATCTGCCTCCTTTGAGCCTGATCCTCTGAGATTCAGCCGGTAAACAGTTTCACCGAGCGAATTAAATACTTCGATGCATGTGAATCCTGTCCCGGAGTTGTTGCCGGTTTCGAGCATGACCTTTCCGCCTGATGGGTTCGGTACAATGCGCAAGGGCTCAAGGCCTCGTTTTTCGGCCACTCCCCCGGTAACGGTGATGCATCCTGAATCTATCTGCATGACTACGTCCTGCATCACGCAATGGGTCCAGGAAATTGTACCTGCTGTGGCTTCATTAAGGGTGGCAGGGATCAGGCCTGGTGAGAATGGTACCGCCGCTGCACTTTTGTCCTGCACGCAGCCATAAGAGCTGCCCTGTGAATTCAGTTTGATGGTTCCTATCTGGGGATTATCTGTGGATGACTCAGTCACCCCCATGATCGGCCCGTTGCCGTAGGCAAGGAAGCCGCCTGTACTGGTAGGCGATACGTCTATGGTGAGTAATAGCAATTCTTTTGACCATGTGACTTCAGCAGTTGAATCTGTTTTTATAAGTTCACCGATAGGGCCAAAATAACTATCCGAACCATTCACGAATGCAAAGCCGCCATCGGCGCATTGATGCAATTTCGGACCAGGTTTCTGACTCTGGAAATACCCGTTGTAATCCAGGGCTTTGCACCATAATACAGCGCCGTACGTATCGACCTTCATCAGGCCCATCTGCTGGCTTTCATCAATAAAGTAGCAGACAGCATTACCGTTGACTATTACAGCATCGTAAGCTACTGTGCTCCTCGAAGGAATGTCGGGGTATTTCTCGGCCCAGACGACAGCGCCGGAAGAACTCAGTTTGACCAGGAGAAGACTTTCATAATAGTTTGTGGATGCTGCCACGGATCCTGAAACAAGGTAACCCCCGTCGGGAGTTTCGGTTGCGGTATACGCATAATTTCCGAAATTGCCTGAGTAAAAGATCTTGCCCCATTGAAGGTTCCCGGCAGCGTCTATTTTTGCGACAAACGACCTGTAGTAGGGGGGAGTGTCGGCATAGGAGAAACCACTCAGGATAAATCCCCCGTCGGATGTTGGCTTCAATGAAAGAGGGGTTTCGTCGTACCCCATATCCAGTTTTTTAGCCCAGAGGGTATCACCCGTGGTTGTGACTTTGATGAGCAATACATCGTTGTGATTGCCCGACTGCTGCACCCCGAGGGAGCCGGCCAGAAGGATATTCCCGTCGGCAGTATTGGCCGCGCAGTAAAGGTTACCGTAAGCCGTATCATAGGTTTTGGCCCAAAGGATGCTCCCTGTCTCAGAGATCATCATCGCCATCGGCATCTGTTGCCTGTAACCGGTGAGGACGTAATTGTTAGCGGGAGTCCTTGTCATTCCATAGGTTTGCACCCAGCCGGCCGACTGTACAAACACTTTGGTGAACATATCCTGTTGTGCTGAAACAGCAGGGATCAGACATCCGCAGAAAAACAGAACGAAAAGAAGCCTGGAGGATTTCATAACATTTATTTAAAAGATTTGAATGTAAAAATACAAAATCCGGAAAACGAAAGCAATAGTTTGTTAAAATTCAAACGCCAGGCCGATCTTAGGGATAAAATGGAACTGGTAAAGGCAGGGCGCTGCGAACACGTTCCACCTCAGGTTGGCAGCTTTTGTGTAAAAGGACCATCCGAGCTTAAGCTCTTCGGTGGGTCCTTTGTCGTCACCCCAGGCGTCACCCGACCAGGTGCTCCACGAATAACCCCCTCTCAGGGAAATATACGGGAAGCTGGTCCTGGTTTCAGTGGTGTTGCGCAGGTTGAACCTTAATTGCAGGTAGAGGCAAAGGTTTGTGGTATTATAAGTGGAAACCCCTGCGCCCAGTGAAAACGTATTCGAAAACTGGTAACCATGAGTGGTATAGACTTCAAGGAGAGCATTCGGATTCGTGCCCTTGGGGAAAGTACATCCGAAAGCCATTCCCACATCACAGAAATACCCTTTGTTGTGTTTGGAATAATCCTTTTTTGCCAGGGCGCTCATTGCAGCACAACTGAATAAAATAAGTAAAACGGCTATTCTTGTCTTCATCGTGAAATCAGCTAAATCAGTAAATGAAGCATTACATAGGTGTAAAAATCCTGGCCGGCTTCCTTATGATCCTTATTTTTAATGTCAACCTTGGCAACATCGCAACCCGCCATTAAGAATGCCTGGTAAGCGCTTTCGGTATTCTCATAGGGTACAATGGTATCGGCAGTCGCATGCAATAAAGTGACTTTTGCCTTAGGCTTCCAGTCCTTTATTTTCCCGTAAACGATAAGGCTGTTGTTCCTTAACGCCCCCCTGAATTTTTTTGTATTCGGATTCGTGGTATCAAACGCCTGGGCTGCCATAATCCTGGTCAGCTTTGTTTCACCCATCATGGCAGTTACCTCATCGGTGGTATATTTTTTTGAGAGAATCCAGTCCTGGTATTTAGTGAGAAGCGGCTGTGCAAACATCTGGCTGAGGTCCAGGTTGAGGCTGTCGCCGTAGTTCATACCAAGGACCAGGAGAGGAATGGTAACAGGCTGGCTGCTGTAGTCCTTGGCCACGAAAGTATCATATGATTTGATCAGGTCATATGCGCCTCCGCCTGCAAACACCTGGTCAATAACGAATGCATCCTGGTATACAGGCGTTGTCTCAACAAATTTGAGAAATGCAAGAGAAGCCTGCCCGCCCTGGGAGTATCCCATTACAGTAACTTTATGAGCCACTTTCCTGCTGATCGAAGCAAAATATTCTTTTGCTGCCAGAAGCATATCGGCAGCCACCTGGCCCGTGCTTCCGACATCATAATAAGGATGGACCTTGTCTCGGGATGCACCATACCCAATATAATCGGGGGCTACAACAATATAACCGAACAATGAGAACAGGCCCTCGGTCACTCCCATTTTCTGGGACGGGACCTCGTAATCGGCTCCGTAAGTATAATGAAGTGCTAAAATAGTTCCCAGCCTTTCATAGTCCAGATCGGCCGACGGGAAAAATATTGCACCCGAGGCGAGTATGGGTTGACCTTTGGGGTCGGTGGTATTGTAGACAATTGAAACTATCTTTATCTTCTTATTCGGTAAAGCCTTGTACAGGGTTGAATTCGGATTTTGCTTAAGCCTTGCAGCCAGGGCGTATTTGTCGATTACCTCGACTTTGTCAACCCTTACCAGGAATAGAAAATCTTCAAGCGGCGCCTTTTTGCAGGTGGTTAAGGTAAAGAGCAGCAAGCTATACAATAGTAACCTTTTCATAACCAGGTGAGTGTTTGGTGTTCTGATCTAAAAAAGAAAAGCACAGGTAAATTCCAGTCCCATCTGTTTCAGAGCAGAATAGTCATCAGTATTGATCCTGACCAGGTTCCACCGGTATCTTCCTTCAATTTCGAATTTCCAGAGGTCAAAACCCATTCCTGCGCTGACGCCAAAATAAAACTTATTTATGTTGAAATTGGAAGAAGTATGGTCTATGTCGAGCAACTCGAAAAAGTCCCCGTAATATTTGATAAGGTACGAGCCGTAAATATTCCCCAGGACATAGGGCCTGAATATCTTGCTCAGCTGAAGGCCAAGCTTGAAAGTCAGAGGGATATCGATAGTCTGGATTGTTGCAGGTGAATCTGTAATATATAGAAGGTCAACATTGGTTATCGACTCGGTATAAAGGATTTCGGGAGTTATCGAGTAATTTAAAAAGCCTCCTTTGGTGTATTGGAACAAGGCCCCGAAACTCCAGCCCGGCTTAGGGGCAAAGTCTGAGTAAAAACCTTTTCCGTAATTCTCAAGGTGTATGTAATTGATGCCACCCTTGACTCCAAACCTGTACGGACGCTGCTGGGCGTAAGTAATGCTTAAGGTGGAGGCAAGCAGCAGAAACAGTATTGTTTTTATCATAGCCCCGTCTGAGTTCTGTGAAATAGCAAACGATAAACAAATATATTCAAAAACAGGGGATTATTACGGCACTGTGAAAATTTTAACGGCCTTCGGCAATTTTATTATTCACTGCTGATGACTTAAAGACATCGCCCGGCTTTCCCTGTTCACTGATCTTCCCGTTATCGATCACGTAAACATAATCGGACAACCTGGAAACCTCGTACACATCATGGCTCACCAGCAGGGTGGTGGCATTAAAATTTTTATGTGCAAGGATGATCTCCTCCTGCAAAGCCAGCCTCATTTCGCTGTCAAGGGCCGATAAAGGTTCGTCGAGCAGAAGGATACGGGGTTTCCGGGCCAATGCCCTTGCCACAGCCAGGCGTTGCTGCTGTCCGCCGGAAAGTTTCCCGGGTTTCCTGTCACATAAACCCTTTAAATGGAAAACATCAAGCAGGTCCGAAATATATTTATGTTCCTTCTGCGGACTGGCATAGAGGAGGTGCTCCTTCACTGTCATATTCGGGAACAGGGCGTAATCCTGGAACACAAAGCCGATGTCGCGGAGTTGCGGCTTAATGTTGATGTTTGCGCCCGAATTGTACCAGGTCTGGTTCCCGATCTTTATAAATCCGCCGTCAGGCTTGGTTAGTCCTGCAATGATCCTGAGCAACGTGGTTTTTCCTGCACCTGACTTGCCAAAGATAGTGACAAGTGCATGCTCCGGAATTTGCATACAAACATCCAGCGCACCCACACCTTCATTCGTGTGAAGCTTCTTTTTCACCTGCAGATCTATCAGAACCTGTTCCATTTCTGGTATTCCCGGTTTACACTGTAAATAAAAAGCAAGATGATAAAACTGAACAGGAACAGGAACATGGCATATTTATTCGCCATGCCGAAATTCAATGCCTGCACCTCGTCATACACCGCCAGGGAAGCTACACGGGTTTTGCCCGGGATGTTGCCGCCTATCATCAGGATCACCCCGAACTCGCCAATGGAATGGGCGAAAGTGAGGCAAATCCCAGTGAGAAGAGCCGGTTTGATATTAGGTAACAGCACCTTTGAGATAGTTGTCGTTCTTGATTTACCCAGGGTATATGAAGCATCCCTGAGAGAAGCCGGCAGGTTGCTGAAGCCCGTTTGTATTGAATTCACCATGAACGGCAG
>CAIJYT010000085.1 GCA_903824935.1 uncultured Bacteroidales bacterium
ACTGGCCCAGGCTTTCCTTTTCTGTGGTCCCAGGGGGGTAGGTAAGACCACTTGTGCCCGTATATTGGCAAAAACGATTAACTGTCTGAATCCCACCTCCGATACCGAACCCTGCGATGAATGCACCTCATGTAAGGCATTCAACGATTCGGCTTCGTTTAATATTCATGAACTGGATGCCGCTTCCAACAACAGTGTCGACGATATCCGGAGCCTGGTGGAACAGGTGCGGATTCCGCCGCAGATGGGAAGATATAAGGTATATATCATCGATGAGGTGCATATGCTTTCCCCGCAGGCTTTCAACGCTTTCCTGAAAACACTGGAAGAACCGCCGGCCTACGCTAAATTCATTCTTGCTACCACCGAGAAGCACAAGATCATCCCGACCATACTTTCGCGTTGCCAGATTTTTGACTTCAAACGTATCACGGTTGATGACATTGCCAGGCACCTTGCCTTCGTGGCTCAAAGTGAAGGTGTGACGGCTGATCTGGATGCCCTGCATATAATAGCTCATAAGGCGGATGGCGCCCTGCGTGATGCATTGTCGGTGTTCGACCAGATGGTTAACCTGGGCGACAGGAACATCAGCCGCGAACTGGTGCTCGAAAACCTTAATGTGCTGGACTATGAATATTACTTCCGCATCATGGACTATATGAGGACTGGCAATTACAGGGATACTTTATTGATAGTAAATGAGATAATAGAAAAAGGCTTCGACGGTCAGCATTTTATTACCGGCATGGGTGAACACCTTC
Organism: uncultured Bacteroidales bacterium; assembly: GCA_903824935.1. Taxonomy (GTDB): domain Bacteria; phylum Bacteroidota; class Bacteroidia; order Bacteroidales; family FEN-979; genus CAIRDP01. The sequence continues at coordinate 765 of CAIJYT010000085.1, forward strand.
GGAATTTACTCATGAGTATTGATCCTTCAACAGTAAAACTGATTGAGACCAGTGACACCGTTCGCGCCAAGTATGCCTCGCAGTCGCGTTCCATTTCATTGCAACTCCTCATTGATGCTCTCGACCTGATCAATAAATGCGATGTTACATACCGCAGCTCAAATAATAAAAGGTTGTCACTCGAAATCCCGCTGATACAAATCTGCCGGATGAGCGGGCAAATGCAGTTGCCCGCAGTTGTCGAGGCTGCGGTCCCGGCTGCATCTCCAGTCCAAGCCAATTCGCAACCTGTAGTGATTCAGAATACTGCACCTGAAATTAAAGTTGAGCAACCGGCTGAGCCTGTTATGGCACTCTCCATTCCGGCAGAGGTTCAACCTTTGGCTTCACCCTCCCAGCCGGCTGTAGCCGCGCAAGCGGTGGTACAGGGTAATCCTGATGCAAAAGAAAATGCAACCGAAACTCCTTCTCCCAAGGCAACTGAAGCAGCACCAACCGAGGTGCCTGTGCATGATGTGCCGGTACAGTCGCATCACAGGTCGAGTATCTCAATAAAATCGGTGACCAAGTCGGACCAGCTGGCTGATTCAGTAAAAGCCGTCCCTGCTAAAGATCGCAGGGAGAGTTTTACCCTGGAGCAGATCAACGAAGCCATTCTGCGTTATGCCGAATTAAGGAAAGAGGATTCAGCCCTGTACTTTGCGGCCCTTACACTTGGTTTTCCGCATAGTTTAGACCCGGCTGAAAATGTTGTGGAAATAAAAGTTGGCAACGTAGTGCATGAGAAAGAACTTAATAATCAACGGAATAACCTGCTTGAATTTCTGCGGGATGAATTGAAAAATGACTTTCTAACGTTGAAAGTAACGGTCACCGAGCAGATCCAGAT
>CAIJYT010000086.1 GCA_903824935.1 uncultured Bacteroidales bacterium
AACAGGGAAAGGACCATGAAAGGATTCAAGAATGGTTCGATAAGGATTCTTGTTGCTACAGATGTCGCTTCAAGGGGAATCGATATCGACAAGCTGAGCCATGTTATCAATTTTGAGATCCCGGAGACGGCCACAACCTACGTGCACCGTATCGGAAGGACAGGCAGGGCAGGCACAAAAGGTATTGCCCTCTCATTTTGCTCGGTCGATGAAAAAGTTTACCTGGGTAACATCAGCAAACTGATCAAGAAAGATATACATGTCATCAGGACTCATCCTTTTACCTCGTAATCCACACAGGTATATCATCAAATAATGATCAGGCCGGTTGAAAACCGGCCTGATTTATTTCCGGGAATGGGCTTTCCCGTATTCATCAGCTTTTCTTATGCTTTGGACCACCTTTTCCACGGTAATTTCAACCGGCTCATGCCATATGAATTCCGAGGGGGCACATGCAGCCTTTGCGACCGTTTGAAGATCTTCTTCCGAAGGATTTATTACGCCCAGTTGTTCCAGGGTGACAGGCAATCCTACCGCTTCACAGAAGGAATAGACTTCGGCGATAAGGTCTGAAGTCCGGTTCGAAAGGAATAATCCTGAAAGGACCCCGAATGCCACTTTCTCACCGTGAAAATATGAATGAGTGGCAGGCAGACGGGTGAGGCCGTTGTGTATTGAATGGGCGCTGGCAAGCCCGGCGCTTTCAAATCCAAGCCCGCTCATCAGGGTATTTGCTTCAATGACCTTTTCCAGGGCAGGGCTTACGGTTTTTGCAATACAACTTTCCCTTGCTTCTTTCCCGAATTGAAGAATTGTTTCATAGCATAATCTCGCAAGGTTCAGGGCCGAGAGCGTACAATGACCATCTGCTTCGTTTTTCGAACCGGACCTGTAACAGGCGTCGGCTTCGAACCATGTGGACAATGCATCGCCCATCCCTGCCACAAGCAGGCGCACCGGGGCTTTTGCAATTATCCCCGAGTCGAGCAGGACCAGGTTTGGATTCTGTTTCAGGTAAAGTGCATGATCGTATATTCCCTCTTCGGTATAGATCACGCTTACAGCGCTGCAGGGGGCATCATTGGATGCAATGGTAGGGGCGATGATAGTTTTCGCATCAAGCCCGTCGGCAACTGCCTTGACCGTATCTATTACTTTTCCTCCTCCCAGGGCCACGATCACGTCGCAGTTCCCTGCAAGGGCGATAGCAGTTATCCTTTCGATTTCCTTTACAGTGCATTCCCCGCCGAAAGCCTCAGCAAGAAATCCGCCTTCAGATTTGTTTTCCAGGCCGGGGACGATGTCCCTGATGGCTGTATTCCCTGCAACAATAAGGGCTTTATGCCCAAGCCGGCTGATCCATGCCGGCAGCAAGCCAAGGGCTCCCTGCCCCTGTATATAGCGGGCAGGAAAGACCGCTGAACGAAAAAACACCTGCTTCATCGTCATTCTTTGTGGTTATAATAGATAAACTATAATTTCAGCATCTTCAGGCTGCCCGAAGAATGTTTGCCTTTTACCTCTATAATGTAGAGACCTGAGGGAATGTTCTTCCCTTCATTTCCCAGGGTGCAGCTTATCTTCTGCCTGCCCTGCGGGAGGTTCCCGTCATACACCTGTTTAACGATGCTGCCATTCAGGGCATAAATGCTGACTGTAATATGGTCATCTGCAGGAAGGTAGAAACTAAGCCTGGCTTGGTCCTGAACAGGGTTAGGAGAAACGGATAAAGCTAACTTTTCATTCTTCTCACTGGCCGGGATTCCGGTAAGTATATCGTCAAGACTGGCTTTGTAACAGGATAATCCATAGGTACCTGCAACAATGGTCCGTGTTGGTGCATGGATCTTCAGGGCGCAGATGGGAACAGCCGGCAAGCCGTCCCATATCCATGACCAGGTTTGCCCGTCGTTGGAAGACCCGTATAATCCTGCATCGGTTCCCACAAAAAGCCTTCCGGGGATATCAGGATCAACGGCGATCGCATCTACGGGGAATTCAGGCAGGTTGCCTGAAATGTCGGTCCAGTGCTGTCCCAGGTCGGTTGTTTTAAAAACATGGGGCAGGGCTTCATCCCAGCGGAAACCTGAAAGGGTGACGTAAATCGTCTGGGCATCGAAAGGATCAGCCTTGACCTGTGTAACCCATCTTACCGGGAGCCCGGCCGAGATGTCCTGCCAGGTTTGCCCGTCGTTAACAGAGATCTGGACTTTACCGTCCCCGGTTCCGGCAACAACAACCGAAGGGTTGACCGGTGAAACATCTATGGTTGTGAGCGTATAGTAGTAATTGTTGCCCCCGTGTGTAAGGTCCCCGCTTACAGCCTGCCAGGTATCGCCATAGTCCATTGATTTCCAAACGCGGTAGGTGCCGAAATATAAAATGAACGGAGCCTGAGGATGCATGGCCAGGGGAGCCGACCAGTTCACCCGGTCACCCGACATCGGTCCGGCAATGTAGTTCATATTGTTGCCCCCGTCGTCCGAACGAAAGAGGTTGCCGTACTGGTATTCACAATAGATGATGTTGGAGTTGGTGTAGTCAACAAGACTGTACATACCATCGCCCCCGAGAATAGCTTGCCAGTCGCTGGTCCCACCGGTCCAGGTACGGATAGAATTGTTATCCTGGGTGCCCCCGTAAATCCTTTCAGGAGCCAGGTAATCGATATCGATGGCATAGAACTGGGTCAAAGGCAGGTTGTTGATCTTGGTCCAGGTGTTACCGTGAGTTGTGGTGAGATATAATCCACCGTCATTACCTTCAAGCATACGGTTATTCTGCTGGAAACAGAAGGCATGGTTGTCCACATGAATTGAATAAGCAGTGACATCATTCCAGGATGTGCCGCCGTTTTCGGTGCGGAAAAGGTC
>CAIJYT010000087.1 GCA_903824935.1 uncultured Bacteroidales bacterium
CTTCCTTGGCTCTGACAATATAGGTTCCGTATTTGTGAATCGACTGAGGCATGAGTCCCAGATGCCCCATAACGGGAATTCCCGCCATAACAATCCGCTCAACCGATTCCATAATCTCCTTACCGCCTTCTAGTTTTACGGCATCGGCATGGGTAATCTTCATGATCCGGATAGCCGAGTTTAATGCCTCAAGCGAATTTCCCTGGTAAGTCCCGAAGGGCATATCCACTACAACCAGAGCCCGGGTAACCCCTTTGACCACCGATTTTCCGTGGTAGATCATCTGTTCCAGAGTAATAGGCAGCGTGGTTTCATTTCCCGCCATGACATTCGATGCCGAATCGCCAACGAGGATTACATCAATTCCGGCCTGGTCAACCAGTTTGGCCATGCTGTAATCGTAAGCTGTAAGCATCGAAATCTTTTCTCCGTGCAGTTTCATCTCTGCAAGGACGTGGGTAGTCACCCTTTTGACCTCTTTGTGTACCGACATATCTTTAGTCTTAACAATGAAAAATTCACGTCAAAAGTAGAAAAAACAGCGAATCTCCGGAATGAAAATAGTGTTTATTTCGTTCCGGAGATAGATTTCTTAGTTTGTGATGATTAAACTCTGAGGAAGATCTTCTTCTGATACAGGTAGTAAAGAACCAGCCATTCAAGGATAATTGCACCAAGAATTACCGCAACGGCATCGCGTGGTTCGACTCCCTGAGGAACCAGCCAACCGGTAAAATATTTTGAAGCCTGATCGAAATTGATGATTGAATGACCAATGTAGATGGTAATCGAGTTCATTCCTATGACTTTGAAGAACAGTACGATATACGAGGGAATTCCCTTGGTCCAGGCCTTAATGTCAATCCAGAAATAGAACAGTGAAAGGAGGATGGCGCTGATTCCTGCTGCAAGCATATTAAAAGGAACAGTCCATGCTTTCTTGATAATTGGATAGACCGGTGAAAGAGCCAGGGCAACAATCACAAGAACAGCCCCGCCAATGGCAATTTTTAAAGCCTTGCGTTTTGAAGCCGGCTCACCGTCGCGCAGAACAGATCCTGCCAGACCTCCCATCAGGGTAACTGTAATCGCTGAAATAATGCACAATACCCCTTCAGGATCTGATGTATCACTGTATAACCTGCCAGGGAGGAACATTTGATCCAGCCAGGCATTTATCCCAGCTCCTTCAGTAAGAGTACCCGCAGGGTGCCCGGGAACCGGAACTGCAAGCTGCAATATGGCAATTCCTGCCATGATCCCAATTAGCCAGGCAACGCGTGAATTAATAGATTTTGTGTATAAAAAGATTGTGGCAGCAAAGAAATATCCAAGACCAATCTGTCCCAGAACACTGGCAATCCGCTGATCGGCCCAGCCTGTAAATTCATTTCTAAATAAACCATTATAGATTACCCCAAAGACGACCAATAGAATTCCGCGTCTTAAGATTTTGTAAAACAATGACTTCCTGCCAACTCCTTGTTCCACCTTAGCCGTTACGGCATAAGGAATAGCCACCCCTGAAATGAACATAAACATGGGAAATATAAGATCTTCAAAATGAAATCCAGCCCATGCTGCATGCTGCATTTGTCCGGAAATAACATTCATCCAGCCCCAGTTGGTTGATCTGGCAATCGCCTCAATCAAACTTC
>CAIJYT010000088.1 GCA_903824935.1 uncultured Bacteroidales bacterium
CCTCAGTACCGGTCCGGTTCGAAACCGAATCGAGGCGGAACAAGCCCGCCAACATTTCAGCATCCATGCCTATCCCTGTATCCCGGACCGAGATTTCGACGGCATGATCGCTGTTTTTCTCAGCCGAAATCAGTATGCATCCACCCCTGGGAGTATATTTAACTGCATTGGTTGCCAGGTTCCGTATAATCCCTCCCAGCATGTTACCGTCAGCCAAAACTTCCAATTTTTCAGGCACATCATAGCTTATCGAGATCTCTTTTTTTCGAGCTGCCTCCATGACCATCTGCATATTTTCTGAGATCCGGGGCATAAGTGGGTAAATGGAAGGATTAAAGGCAAACAAACCCCTCTGCAGGCGCGACCACTCCAGGAGATTGCCGAGCAGGCTGTATAGATTGACGGCTGAATTCCTGATGACCGTTGCTATATTCTGGATTTCAGCCAGGGTCATTTCGTTTAAGCCATCGGCCATTATTTCGGTAAACCCGAGAAAAATATTGAATGGGCCCCTCAGATCGTGTGCTACAATGGAGAAAAATTTATCCTTTTCGGCAATCTGCTTCTTCAATTCATCCGAATAAATTTGTAGCTGCACTTCGTGATATTTCCGCTCAGTGATGTCGGTAGCCATGTTGAGCGTGGCTGGCAAGCCTTCCCATATTATTCTCACCGAATTGACTGACAACCAACGTTCTTCACCCGTTTTGTTCCGGATGGAGAACTGGCTGTTATGACTCTGTAGAGTCCCGTTGATTAAACCACGGTGATGATTAACAAGCGGTTCCCTATCCCTGGCATCGACCAGATCAAAGACTGACAAACCGATCAAGCCGGAAGACGGGATGCCGGTAATAAGGCCGCAAACCTTATTCGCAAATACAATAGCGCCGTTTTGTACCACGTAAATAGCTTCGTTTGCATTTTCAACGAGCAGACGGTATTTCAGTTCGCTCTCTACCAGGGCCTGCTCCGCCAGTTTGTGCTTTGCTATATCGAGGAAAGTGCCTGAAATCATCAGAGGGCTGCCATCTTTATCATAAGCGGTTATTTTCCCCCTGACACTCACCCAATGATATTCACCCGAGGCATTAAGCATGCGGTGTTCAGTCTCAAAAAGAGGAGTTTGCCCGGCGAGGTAGTCTGCAAGCCTTTTCTCCGCCAAAGTAATATCTTCAGCATGAGTAAGGTTAACCCAGGAGGCCCTGTCGCTTATTGTGACCTTATGGGAATAACCCAGGATTTGTATGTCCTTCAGGTCAAGTGTACCTTGCATAGTTTTGATATTGAAGTGCCACCTACCCATTTCGGCCCCACCCAGCGCCAGCGATAATTGTTCTTCACTGTGTCGCAGCGCTTCTTCTGACTGAACCCTTTCGGTAATATCCCTCACGGTACCTACTATCTTTTCCGCTTGCCCGTACCTGTCAAATTCGAGCCGGCCCATACCATGCACCCAGCGTTCAGCCTGGTCGGTCTGGCGTATAATTTTATACTCCTTATCGAATTTCTTTTTGTTGCCATCAACTTCGGCATGAAAATAGCCCTTCAGCTGTTGCACCCAATCGGGGTGCAAGGTCGAAACCCACCCTTTCAATGTTCGGTCAAAGCCGGCATCAATCCCCATGATCACATCGAGCATTTCGGAGCTCTCCCATTTCATGGTTTTAAGGTTAATCGAAAAGGTACCCAGGCTGGTTATGGATTGTACTTCCTTAAGGAATCTTTCACTTTCCCGTATTTTTTGTTCCGCAAGCTTGAATTCGCTGATATCGGAAGCCGTAAGCAGGCATTCTTCCCTGTTTTCACTCACCTGGGCAGTAAGCAGAACATAGATGATAGAGTCATGATCGGCTGAAAGGCTTATTTCGCAGGTCTGCCGGGCTTTACTACCAAATATTTTATCCAGAAAATGGAGGAAGTCCATCCTGGCTTCCGGGCTTACAAAGCTGTCGAACCGGCTGTTGACCAGGTACAGGCGTTCCCGGCCAAGCAAGGTTGACCCCCTGAGGTTGACTTTTGTTATAATCCCTTCCCTGGAAAGTGTAAAATAACCCGATGGGGCAAAATCGTATAATTCCTCGTATTTCCCGGCGGCATATTCAGCCTCCCGTGTTTTTGCCAGTTCCAGTTCTTCATTCTGCATTTCCAGTTCTACCTGGTGTACTGCAAGTTCATGGATGAGTTTCCTGGTATCCACTTCCGATAATACATGTTTTGCTTTAGCAGGTCCCTTTTCAAGATACTCTTCAGCTCTCTGGCGCAGAAGCATATTCACTTTGTTGGGACTTTGTTGCTTTTTCATAAAACCCGCTTTTAATACTCTTGTTAAAATGAAGG
>CAIJYT010000089.1 GCA_903824935.1 uncultured Bacteroidales bacterium
TACCGAAATGCTGAAACCTGAATTTGCTCCGAGTCGTTCTCTTTCACAATCCCGGCTTAACCTTGGGGAATCGGAGCGCAGGCTTGAGCAGGGGTTGCATATTCTGCATGGATTAAGCGAGAATCAGAGGATCATGGTGGAGGGCCCTCCGGGAAGCGGGAAATCGACTTATGCTTTCGATTTGATGGTTGGGTTGTGCAGATCAAAGGAAAAAAAGGGGCTTTACCTCTGCTGGAACGAATTTCTTGCAGCGAGGATGGAGAATAAACTGAGGAACGCATTACAGGAGAATCGATCTGATACGACGATAAAGATATCCGCCTACTATCATTTTCTGGAAGAACTGGTCACCCTGCTGGGTGATACATCGCTGTTACCTACTTATGAAAGCGTATCGAACGGCGAATTCAGTCATCTGATCCGTGAATGCCTTGGAAGACTTCATAAGGCAAAGAAGCTGCCGAAATATGATTTTATTGTGGCCGATGAGGCACAGGACCTGTTCGACAAAGGCCTTGACCAGGTGATCAAATCACTTCTTAAGGCAAACAATCCACTGCAAAAGGGAAACTATTACCTGTTTTTCGACGACAACCAGGCATTTCCGAAGTTTGCGGACCTGGATACCTACATCCGCACACGGGAGGCACTCAAAGAGGCATCGGCTTATTATATTCAGTTCGCAAATCTAAGGGTGAACACAGGCCATGGCATCACGGAACTGATACAGGATGCAGGGCATGGACAGGCCGATCCACTCAAAAATTACGGGAATGATGTGAAGTTTATTGCCTGGAAAAGGCCGGAGGAGGTTACCGGTATACTGAAGCAATACATTAACCAGGAAAAAACGCTCAGTCAATGCAAGCCTGAAAATATGATCGTATTATTCACTTTCGATCTTTTAAAGACAGGCTCAGCGGTGAAAGAATTCATCGGGGAAGAACCTGAAATAGAATTGCTGACTGTTGAAAATTTGGACAGCCCATCTGAAAAAGTTCGCTATACCACCGCACTGCGTTCAAAAGGGCTGGAATGGGATACGGTGTTCCTGGTTTGTTCATCCCTGACCGAACCAAAGAATCTGTTCCAGTTATTTATAGGCGCATCGAGGGCGAAAGGGAAGGTGTTTGTGATTTATTCCTAACCACGTCACGCTTTGGCGTAGTATGATTTTATCTTTACAGTTCATTAAAAAAGAAATGAACTCCATGGAACACCGCATGATCTCCAAATCTTCCTTTATACGCGGCACACAATGCCCCAAATCACTCTGGTTGCACCTTAACCAACCCGATGAACGGGATGAAACCAGCGACGCCCAACAACAGATCTTCGACACCGGCCATAGCGTAGGATACCTGGCCCAGCAACTCTTCCCCGGTGGCATCGATGCAAGTAGGGGCGAACCCGGGCAGGTTGCCGAGGCTATTACCTATACTGCCGAACTGATCAGCAAGGGTGAGACCGTAATTTATGAAGCAGCCTTCAGCGACGGGGAGACACTTTGTTATATGGACATCCTGGTGAAGGAAGCCGATGGATGGGCCGCCTATGAGGTGAAGGCATCCACCCACGTCAAAGATTACCAGGTGAATGATGTGGCCTTTCAATACTATGTGATCACCCGTTCGGGGTTACCACTCAAGCGCGTATCGCTGGTACATCTGAACAACCAGTATGTAAGACATGGGGAATTAGACCTGCAGCAATTGTTCACCATTGAATCCATGAATGAGCGGATCCTGCCCATGCAGTCAGCCATACCCGGGAGACTATACCCCCTGTTGGACATGCTCAAGGCAGGTATTATGCCGGAAATATCCATGGGAGCCCAATGCGGGAATCCGTTTTCCTGTGATTTTATAGACTTCTGTGAGCAAAGCTGTCCTGAAGAAGAAAATGCCAATGAAGCCCGGCCAGCCAATCGGGACCAGGATGAACTGGATGAATTTCTGGAAGAACTCGTATACCCATTGTATTACATGGACTTCGAGACAATACAGTTTGCCATACCCCGGTATGACGAAAGCCGACCCTACCAACAAATACCATTTCA
>CAIJYT010000090.1 GCA_903824935.1 uncultured Bacteroidales bacterium
AGGATTTCGACCTCTTTTGGATTTTCCTGTAAAAAGCGTACGTAGTTGGCTATCTTGTCGATCTGGTGAATGCCTTTTCTTCTTTCGATGCGGCGGAAGAGTGTATTTTTCTTGTACATCGAAAAGTCGTGGCCTGAATTTTCGCGAAGCAGGATGATGATTTTGTCGAGATTGCTTTGGTTTTTACTGTCAATATCAGGCTCGGGTGGAGCTACTGGAATATACTTAAGGTAAGTCAATAGTTTGGACGGCAATTCCTGGGCGGTCGCCACGATATCGGCAACTACGGCTTCGATGGCGCTTCGGGGCATGCCGTCGAATTTGGCAGAGGCAGGGTCCTGAACCAGCACAATGCCGTTTTGTTCCTTGATGGCTTTCAAACCCATGCTGCCGTCGGAGCCCATTCCTGAAAGAATAATGCCGATGCTTTTTTCATGCATATCAATGGCCAGGGATCTGAAGAAAATGTCGACAGGTAACCGAAGACCCCGCGATTCAACAGGATCGAATAAATTCAAGGCGCCGTTAAGTATCGACAGGCTCTTGTTGGGAGGTATAACGTAAACGCAGTTCGGCTTCACCTTTAAGCTGTCGCTTGCCTGAAACACCTTCATGGGGGTAATCCGCTGCAAGAGTTCGGGCATGATGCCAGCGTGATTAGGGTCGAGGTGCTGAATGACCACAAAAGCCATTCCACTATCTTTAGGCATATTGCCGAAAAATTGCTCTAAGGCTTCCAGCCCCCCTGCCGAGGCGCCTATACCTACAATGGGAAACTGGATTTGCCCGGCTTGTGCCGGTTTGATCATTTTAGTGCTCATAGGTGCTGTTTTTTTTTGAATTTCAACACTTTGCAACACTATAAAGATAGTCCAAATTCATACGGCCTCCAAATTATTCCAAAAAAATCAGGAGAGATGGTTTCACCCTGGCCGCAGGGATTCAAAGATCAAATGGAAATTTCTGGTTTCCTGAAAATGCTATTTTTTCATGAAGAAAGTATGGAATGAAGAATCCTGCTGCTCCGAAAAATAGTCAAAACCTGCCGCTTCCATCTTTTCAATCATCGGAACGGGGGGGAAGGGGGTTATAATTTCAAAGATCTCCCCGATGTGAAGGGTTGCTGATTCTTTCATCACCTGTTCCAGGGGATGAATGCCCGAAGCCAGGAGGGGCCTGGCATCCAGGGAAATTTTAATATTGGCTTTATTGAGCCATGCCGGAGTTGCCATAATTCAGAATTCTTTGTTCGTTTTCAAGTTTACGTTTTGCTGTGAGGTCCTGCGACACCTCGAGGGTTCCCAGGTATTCACCTGTGTCACTGCGAAGGGCGAAATATTCGATATGGATGAACTTCCCCTGCATCTGTATCCAGAACGGGGCCGATTCGGAATGCCCACTCCTGAAGTCGCTGATGATCTTGTCGACAATATGCACGCTTGAAGGGGGATGGCACATGCGGACATCCCGGCCCAGTATCGCCCTGTTGCGGTCGAAGACCCTCTCCTTTCCCTGGCTGAAATACTTTACCTTGTCGTTTCTGTCCACGAATGTGAGGTCCACAGGCAGCGCATTAAGCACCGCCAACAGTTCATCCACGCTGAATTTTCCGCTTGGGAGGATGATATTGCCGTCGTCGGCCGAACTTGTCCCTCCGAGCTTAATGCCCCCGGGCTTCCATTCAACAACAGGATCGTAAAGGCAATAGCCAATCTCGTTGGTCTGGCGGTAAATATCGTACCATTCAGTGTCGTTAAGTTTGTCCATAGTCATTGGAAGCAAAATTTCCTCCTCCTTCATGATCATATCGGTGACTGCTTTGGCTGCCGGCTTCAGGTGCACATCAATAATGAACTTCACCTGGTCGGGATCGTTGTATGAAGCCGACGACAGGCTTTCCAGGGCGTTCTTCAGCAGGGCCCTGGTCTCGTCATGCTTACCCCACATCACCTTTGGAGGGCCGGTGATCCCGTACTTTTCAAGAAACGGGAATAAAAGGTTTTCCTTGCGGCGGTAATGCTTGTCAACATCCATCAGGCTGTTGAAAAGTGCTTTCAGCTTGTTGTAATACGCAACAGGGCCGATACCTGCATAAAGTTCCTCAACCTTGTCGAAAAGCTCGTTCAGCTTTTTTACAACGGCTTCCAGCTCCCTGTTTTCTCTTTTGAATGTGTCGACAGGATGGCCGGGAGGGACAATACGCATCCCCGAAAGGTCAATCCTTCCTTCCAGCGCCTGGGTATGCACGTCGCACAGCCTGAGCACTTCGGTTTCGGGAAGCCCTTCGGATATCAGTTCCTGTTCGACTTCCACCACTTCCCCGTATGGGATTTTCGCCATCAGTTCAACAAGACGTTTTTTGATCTCCTCCGGAGCCCTTCCTTCGTGGAGCTCGAGTATCATGTGCTTAAGCAGTTCTTTCCTGCCCGATGAATTGTTTATCAGTTCGCTCATGGTCTTATCCTTTGATCATTGTCAGAATCATCTTGAAACGCTCCGTTGCATTCACTGCATGGGGTATGCCTGCGGGCATAACGATGGTGTCGCCTGTGCCAAGCTGGTTAGGGATGTTATCGATGACGATCTCTGCTTCGCCTTCAATAACCTGTGCCATTGCGTCGAAAGGCGCCGAATGAGTGCTCAGCCTCTGGCCTTTGTCAAAGGCGAAAAGGGTCACCGTCCCAACAGGGAGGTCGATAACACGCTTGCTTACAATCCCGTCGGTGGAATACTCCACGCTTTCGGGGAACCTGAACTTTGTGCCAGGATTAAAAATGTTCTTTTCCATATTAAAATGTTTAAAAAATTATTTTATTCTTTATTTCGCTATTTCGCTATTTTATTTTGACTGCGGATGTCAGAGTCTGTGAGTCCGGGGTTGTTCTTTTTTTTGCGCTTTTCACGTACCATGTGGGCGATGGCGAGCACAGGATGCCTGAATAGCATACGGGGCCCTGAATAGTGCATGACTTTTTTGATTTCCTCCCTCATCAGGGGGCTGTAACAATGAACGGTACAATGTTGACAAACTGGCTTATTCACCCCATATACACATTGTTCAATACGTTTCAGTGCATATTCATTCAGGTCCCGGCACATGCCGCACAATTCTTTGCTTCTATGAACAGACTTGCAGTAGATCCGTATCATTGCGGTAATCGTCCGTTTCTCAAGCTGATTGCCGCCAGAAATGCTTCCTTGTTTGTTCTTTTTTATTCCATCAGCCATATTCTGAAAATCTGTATGAAATAATTAGGTACCCGAATGCGCAAATATACTAACTTTTTCTTCCGGTCAGTGAGAAATGTAAAAATTTAATGATTTCTTTCTGCGGATGAGGGAATGGGGGGGAGGGGGGATGCGGGATGCGGGATGCAGGATGCAGGATGCAGGATGCAGGATGCAGGATGCGGGATGCAGGATATTGGACATCTTTCATAGGCGCGAAGCGCACTATCCTGTATAGTCGCGAGGCACCTTCTCGGGCCAGCGCTGACGTGCAACTTTCCTTACCTGCTGAAATAGGGCTTCTCTCAGGTTATCAACATGGATTTTTTCTGTAGCGGAAATAAACAGGGACACATTATCGCCTTTGGCCATCCAGATCTTCTCAAGTTCTTCCAGGCTGAGGTTTTTCCTGGTCGAAGGCAGGAGGTCATCGGCTTCTTTTTCATCGAAACGGTAAGCGTCAATTTTATTGAACAGCATGAGCACCGGTTTATCCGAGGCTTTGATATCGGTAAGAGTCTGCCTTACCACGTCGATCTGCTCTTCATGGCCGGGATGGCTGATGTCGGCCACATGGACAAGGATATCGGCCTCCCTCACCTCATCGAGGGTTGATTTGAAAGATTCAACGAGGGTATGCGGCAGTTTCCTGATGAATCCGACAGTATCGGAAAGCAGGAAAGGCTGGTTGTCGATAACCACCTTGCGGACGGTGGTATCCAGGGTGGCAAAAAGTTTGTTTTCGGCAAACACATCCGATTTGCTGAGAAGGTTCATCACCGTGGATTTGCCCCATTGGTGTAACCTACGAGGGCCACGCGTATCATGTCCCTTCGGTGTTTTCTCTGGGTGGATTTCTGCTTGTCTATCTCTTCCAGTTTATCCTTCAGCAATGAAATCCTGGCGCGGATATGCCGGCGGTCGGTCTCGATCTCCTGTTCACCCGGCCCCCTTAAGCCTATGCCTCCCCTTTGTTTCTCAAGATGGGTCCATCGCCTGGTGAGCCTTGGAAGAAGGTATTCATATTGTGCCAGTTCAACCTGGGTCTTTGCATTCGAAGTCTTGGCCCGCTTAGCAAAAATGTCAAGAATAAGATTGCTCCTGTCGATGATACGGCATTTAAGTTCCTGTTCTATATTTCGTATCTGGCTTGGAGTGAGCTCATCATCAAACACTGCCATATCTGCCTTGTGTGATTCAATCCATTCACTGATTTCAGCAAGTTTGCCACTTCCGACATAAGTCCTGGGATCGGGATATTCGAGCTTTTGTACAAATTTCTTCAATGCAACCCCTCCTGCCGTGTCGACAAGGAAAGCCAGTTCGTCGAGGTATTCCATGGTGCGTTCCATATCCTGGAGCCTGGTGGCCGCTCCCACAAGTACCGCTGTTTCTTTTACCGTGGCTGTATCAAGCATTGATAGGTGGTTATGAATGATAAATGTTTTATAAAGATTATATTTGTATTACAATAACGAGAATACTGTAAAGTTTGGTACCTGTTACGAATTGTAAATGTTACGACTGAGAAATCTCATTATCTTACTTGTCCTGGCATCGCCTGCTGTTTCCTTATCACAGAACGGTGTGAGTTTGCCGTTGATGATAAAGGGTGATACTTTAGCATATACCCTGGTCCAGTTCGAAAAACAGTTTCTCGACAGCAACCTTCAGCTTCTGTCGCAAAAGTATAACATTACCGAGAACGAAGCATATATTAAGCAGGCAAAGATCTGGGACCAGCCCACGATGACCTTCGAACATGTATTGTACAACCCTGAGCGCAAAACCTTTTTCGAGTTAGGCGATAGCAGTGAGTCTTCGGCCCAGGTTCAGCAGCTTCTTGTAATCGGAAGCAAGCGTTCAAAGCTGGTTGCTATGGCAAAGACCACTACTGATATAGCCAAATACCAGTATTTCGACCTTATGCGTTCGCTGAAAGTGCAGCTTAGGTCGGCTTTTTACAATACCTGGTTTCTTCTTGAACAGGCCCGGGTTTATGATACCATGATCAGCAGGCTTAAGGATATCATCAGGGGCTACGACCAGCTTTATCCCAAGGGGCTTATTTCGCTAAAGGAACTGGTCAGGGTTAAAGCCCTTCTGCTTTCCATGGAGAGCGAAAGGCTTGGCATTCGAGCACAGCTTGCCGAAAACCAGAGCACGCTAAAAATTCTTGTCAACGACAAAAGCAGGGTTTTTATTCTTCCGGTGCCTGATCCCGCTGCTTACAGGGATTTCAACCCGTTAAAATACAGTCTTCAGTCCCTGGTCGATACTGCGTCGAAGAACAGGTATGACCTGCTCATCTATGAGCAGAAGATGAAGTATGCAGGGACCGACCTGGTTTACCAGAGGCTTGTCAATATTCCAGATCCGACCCTGTTCCTGGGCTGGGACCTGAACGGCTCCTTTGTCCACAATTATAATTATATAGGACTCAGCTTTAATATGCCATTCTGGGACAGGAACAAAGGAAACGTTCTGGCGGCAAGGGCCAGGATAGCCGAAAGCCAGGCCGATTACAGGAATTACAGCATACAGGTGTACAACGACCTTGCAGAAAGTCTTGGTAAACTATCGGAGATCGATAAGGTGTATAAAAATATTGATGCTGGCTTCAGCGATGATTTCACCCGCATCATTAAGAAAGCCGGTGAAAGCTATTTGAAAAGAGAGATCGGCCTGCTGGAATTTATCGATCTGTACGAATCCTACAAGGAATCCAGGTTGCAATACCTGCAGCTGGAAAACGACAGGATCAATGCGATAGAGAATCTCAATTACGTGGCAGGGACTAATCTTAGGTAGCGAAGTAGCGAAGTAGCGAAGTAGCGAAATGGGTAATGTAATGACTATGAAAAAGTTTATAAATGTTAAATTTCTGATAATGGTGCTGTCAACTGCTCTTGCCTGGGGTTGCAGCAGTGCGGAGGAGAAAACCGGGCAGGAAAGCCAGGAGGTGCTGGGTGATGTTTTCAACAAACTGATCCAGCTGGATACCGTAAAAATTGAAGACGTAAGGAACGAGATACTGCTTACGGGGAAGATCACATACGACGAAAATCACCTGGTCAGGATTTCTTCCATCAGCGGCGGGATTGTTGAATCCATGAAAGTGGAGCTTGGGGATCATGTGAAGAAAGGCCAAATACTGGCTGTAATCCGCAGTATAGAAACAGCTGAATATTCGAACCAGTATACAACTGCAAAGTCAAATTTTGAGATAGCAAAGAAGAACTCCGAGCTTTCAGGCGAAATGTACCATAACGGGCTTGTTTCAGAGAAAGATTATCTGACTGCACAGCAGGAGCTTGTAAAAGCTAATAGCGAGCTGCAGCGGATCAAAGAGATACTATCCATTTATGGAGATGAAACTGCTAAACGATACACGGTAAAGTCGCCTATAGATGGTATTGTTGTGGAACGTAATGCGACACAGGACATGGTATTTCGCACTGAAGACGGGCAAAATGCATTATTCACTGTTGCCGACCTGAGGTTTGTGTGGGCAGTTGGAAATGTAACTGAAACAGATATCCCTGATGTACAGCCGGGTTACCTTGCGAAAATTACTACGGTAAGCTATCCCGACAAGGTATATGACGGTACAATATCCAGGATCATGAATGTGATAGATTCCACGTCAAAGGTTATGAAAGTGAGGATTGAACTTTCGAATCCCGATTACCTGCTGAAGCCCGAGATGTTTGCCAATATCACGGTGTATTATAACGAAGGGAAAAAGACCATGGCATGCATACCCTCAGAATCCATCATCTTCGATAAAAACAGGTATTATGTCATGGTATTTAAAAGCAAAGGGCACTTTGAAACCCGTGAAGTTGATGTATACCATCCTGTTGGTGGGAAAACATATATCCAGTCGGGTTTAAAACAGGGAGAGTTCATTGTTTGCAAAAATGCGCTTGTTGTTTACAACGCCCTTAACAGCTAAGCGGTATGAATAAGTTCATCAGGCAAATTCTCGGGTTTTCGCTTAAGAATAAGTTTTTTATTCTTTTTGCCACCCTTGTAGTAGTGGTCATCGGTGTTATCAGTTACCGCGACATCCCGATTGAAGCTTTCCCTGATGTAACCAACACCAGGGTTATCATCATTACTCAATGGCCCGGACGCAGCGCCGAGGAAATAGAGAAATTCGTCACCGTTCCGATTGAGATCGCCATGAACTCCGTTCAGGGTAAAACTGATGTCCGTTCCATTACCCTTTTCGGTCTTTCGGTTGTGACCATAATGTACGAGGATAATATTACCGATGCATTTGC
>CAIJYT010000091.1 GCA_903824935.1 uncultured Bacteroidales bacterium
ACTTGTCGAGGGAAGGGGTTGTAAGCGGAAAGCAATAAAAGCCGAATTCATGGCATTACAATCATATGTTGAATCCCCAGAAACTCAATGCCCAGTCGATCATGCCGGTCTACAAATGGCTGATCGCCGATGACCTGGATATGAGCACAACGCCCGAAAAGATCAGGGTGATGCAGATGCTCGGGGTTCCTTATCCTGAAGGTTTTGATAAGATTGCCAACGACGACCTTATGAAGCAGGCATCATCGATATCTGCAGACCTTAAGACACAGGGAATCGACTGTGCCCCGAACAAGGAGATCATAGCCCTGATCGCATACCTTCAGAGGCTTGGCGTTGACATTCATTCGGCAGGCCTGCCTACCGCTGCTGTCGCCGGATCAACTGTTAAATAGCAACAGCCATGTTCAGCGAAATTTTTCAGTCGGTCAACGGCATCAATTATTTCGGAGTTATCTCAACTGTTATCTTCTTTGTCTTCTTTACTGCGGTTGCATTTCATGCATTTTCAATGAAGAAGGAAGAATTGTCGGATTTCAGCCGTATGCCGTTCGAGGATGAAACAAAAGATTCAAATGATGTTTAAGATTTAAAAATATTACCATGGAAATCAATGATAAAAATCCAGTTGAAAAAGATGAACTGACAGGTGATAAACTGTTGTCGGGGCATGATTATGATAATATCAGGGAGCTGGACAACCGCCTGCCAAAATGGTGGTTGTGGTTATTTATCATCACTATTGTCTATGCCGTGATCTATGTGTTCGTTTTTGATGTGATCAAGGTCGCGCCTCATCAGGAGGATGAATATAACAAGGAAATGGCTGCTGCAGCTTCTCTTGCTCCTGTGGCACAGGCAATGGTTTTTGATACACTTATAGCTCCGTTGACTGACCAGTCGGCGCTTGAAGCAGGCAAAGCAATTTTTGACAAGAATTGCGTGGTTTGCCACAAAGCACAGGGGCAGGGTCTTGTAGGGCCTAACCTGACCGATAACTTTTCCATTCATGGATGCAGGTATTACGATGTTGTGACTGTGATTGCGAACGGTGTTCCTGAAAAGGGCATGATATCCTGGAAAACTCAGCTAACCAAAGATCAGATCACCCAGGTGGCAAGTTATACAATGACCCTGAAGGGTGCCAATCCTCCTGATCCTAAAGCACCCCAGGGCGACCCCTGTAAGTGATATGAAACCGAATGATAATCAGCAAAGCTTTCGCGACAGGCTTTATACCATCGATGAAAGCGGTAAACGTCTTTGGGTTTTTGCAAAAAAGCCCAAAGGCATTTTAACCACGTGGAGAAATATTGTAGGTTTCATCCTCCTGGCCTTCTTTTTTATTGCTCCTTTTGTGAAAGTGAGGGGTGAGCAGTTCCTTCTGTTTGATTTCCTGAACAGGAAATTCGTGATTTTCGGGGCACAGTTCTGGCCCCAGGATTTTAACCTCTTCTTCATCGCTATGATAATCATGATGGTGTTTGTCATCCTGTTTACCGCAACATACGGCAGGATCTGGTGCGGATGGGCTTGTCCCCAGACGGTTTTCATGGAAGTTATCTTCAGGAGGGTTGAATACTGGATTGAGGGGGACTTTCAGAAACAGAAGCAGCTGGATGCAATGGAATGGAGCGGGACGAAGATCTTTAAAAGGAGCCTTAAGCACATCATTTTTTATGTGATCTCATTCATCATAGGGAACCTTTTCCTGGTATACATTATAAGTTCTGACGCTTGGTTCAGGCTGATCACTGATAAACCTTCAGAACATATAACCGGTCTTATCATAATGGCCGTTTTTTCTTTTGTATTCTATTTCATTTTCTCCTGGTTCCGCGAGCAGGTCTGCACTATTGTCTGCCCATACGGAAGGCTGCAGGGGGTATTGCTCGATCCATCTACAGTTGTAATTTCTTACGATTACAAAAGGGGAGAAGAACGGAGTCCATTCAGGAAATCGGAGAACCGTCAGGAAAGTAAAAAAGGGGATTGTATCGATTGCCGTCAATGTGTTCATGTATGCCCTACCGGGATCGATATCAGGAATGGCACCCAGCTCGAATGTATCAACTGTGCCTGCTGCATTGATGCATGCAACGAGATGATGAAGTCGGTGGGTTTCAGGCCCGGCCTGATACGTTATTCGTCCGAGAAAATGGTAGCTGAGGGCAAGCCCTGGAAATTTACTGTTCGCTCGGCGGGCTATACAACGGTGCTGATTGCTCTTCTTGTAGTTTTCGGTTATTTCCTTGTCGGCAGGAACCCTGTAGAAGCCACTGTGATGAGGTCTCCGGGAACGCTTTTTCAGGATATGGGTGAGGGCAAGATAGCCAATCTTTATGATATAAAGATCGTGAACAAGACAGTGAATGATTTCCCTGTACAGATAAAACTTCTCTCAGGCAGGGGCGAAGTAAAGATTATTGGTAACGAGCCTGTTATTAAAAAGCAGACAGTGGGGGAGGCGGTGTTTTTCATTATCCTTGATAAGAATGACATTCCGAAAGGCAAGCTGGAACTGAAGGTCGGAATATTCAGCGGAGGTAAGGAACTGGATGAGACCAAAGCAACTTTTTTTGGACCTGAAAAATAACAGAGATGAAATTCAACTGGGGTACCGGGATTTTTATATTCATTATTCTTTTCATGTCTGCCTGTGCAGCATTCTTCATTTTTGCTAACAGGCAGGACAATTCTCTTGTCGAGAGCGATTATTACGCTAAAGGCCTTAAGTATGAAGAGGTGCTTCAAAAGATAAGAAATACCGCTGCCCTTAAGGAAGCACCCGGCATTCAGTTTGCGAAAGGATGGCTTGATATAAGATACCCTGCAGATATGAAAGGCAGGGTAGTCGAGGGATCTGTTTTCCTTTACCGTCCATCCGACAGGACATTTGACCTTGTCATCCCTCTTGCATTTGATACAGCATTACTCCAGCATATCCCATCGGCAAGCCTGCATAAAGGCAAGTATATTATTAAGCTCGACTGGACAATGAACGGCAAGTCCTTTTATTTCGAGAAAGAAATATATGTAGAATGATAGTATACTTTCAGGCATTGTTTATAGGACTCCTCGGAAGCCTGCATTGTGCCGGGATGTGCGGCCCAATAGCCCTGGCGCTACCGGTAAAGCAGACCGGATGGAGCACGCGTCTTGCATGCAGCATGCTTTATAATTCGGGCAGGATCTTAACTTATTCCGCTATGGGATTGTTACTTGGCCTGCTTGGGATGGGGCTGTTTTTATGGGGAATTCAGAGGTGGGTATCGATAGTGCTTGGATCCTTAATGATTTTATGGGTAATCCTTTCAGTGTTTCTCAGCCGTCAATTGATGCAGACCAGCCTGCTGGGCCTGGTTTCAGGTTATAAAAAGATCTTCGGAAGTTTTTTCAGCCGCCGTACGTATAGCTCTGTGTTTATTATCGGACTGTTGAACGGTTTGTTACCTTGCGGCCTGGTTTATCTGGCACTTGCAGGGGCAGTTGTCAGTTCAGGTCCTTTTGAAGGCGCCTTTTACATGTTCTTTTTCGGCCTGGGAACAATGCCTGTCCTGCTTGCCGTGACACTCGCAGGTAATGTGATTGGGTTGAAATTCCGCAACCTCGTTAAAAAGCTGATCCCATACCTGATCCTGATCATTGGGATACTGTTCATTCTGAGAGGACTTAACCTGGGCATACCATACATCAGCCCGAAGATGGATACAAAAACTGAAGTA
Organism: uncultured Bacteroidales bacterium; assembly: GCA_903824935.1. Taxonomy (GTDB): domain Bacteria; phylum Bacteroidota; class Bacteroidia; order Bacteroidales; family FEN-979; genus CAIRDP01. Next base: position 3,726 of record CAIJYT010000091.1, read on the forward strand.
CCCGCCTGTTGCCATGGAGAATAATTGATGATAATTTCACAAATGAGCTTATTTTTGCAAACAATAAACAATAGTAATCCAAATTAAACATCAGAAGTATGAAACGAATAGCTATTCTTTTGGTATCAGTTTTCGCAGTTGGAATGATCTTCTCGTCCTGCGGAGGCGGAAGCCAGCCCGCTACCGGTGAAAAAACCGCAGGCACCATCCCTGCCGACATCCAGGCAATGATGCCCAGGGGTGAGCAGATCTACAAGACCAAATGTGTCGTATGCCATCAGGCAACAGGCTTAGGCGTTGAGAACGTCTTCCCTCCGCTTGCAAATGCAGATTATCTTCTGGCCGACAAAGTGAGAGCTGTTGCCCAGACACTTAACGGCTCCAAAATTGAAATGACCGTTAACGGAAAGAAATACACCCAGGAGATGACTCCCCAGGTTGATACAAAGGAAGATGCCGTCGCGGTAATCAATTATGTACTCAATAACTTTGGCAACAAGGGCGGATATGTGACCCTTGATGAAGCAAAGTCAGTCGAGATCAAACCCCGCACAGCTGCTCCACCAGCCAAATAAGGAATTTTAGTTCAATAAAAAAGCCCTGCAAAACAGGGCTTTTTTATTGAACTTTACCAGCTTCCACCGGCACCACCTCCACCGAAGCTGCCTCCGCCGAAGCCACCGAATCCGCCTCCTCCACCTCCGAAGGAGCCCGAACCTGAAGAAAAGTCGTTCCAGTTTCCGCTATGGCCCTGTCCCATGGAGCCGAGCATCCATAATCCCATCCACCAGGGAAGGTTTTTCCCTACCGAATGTGAACTGGCACGTCCTGCGCGGATAGCAAACAGGACAACCATGAGTATGATAATGGGGACTATCAGGCCCACTGGTCCTGCGTCATGCTTCTTTGAATACTGGTCGGCAGTATACCTTCCTTTTGCAAGGTCAATGATCACTGAAGTGGCAGCGTCGATGCCACCGGAATAATCTCCCTGCCTGAAGGCGGGTATCATTTCGTTGTCAACGATGCGTTTGCAGACTGCATCGGGAATAGCATCTTCAAGCCCGTATCCTGAAGCAATATATGCTTCTCCTTTCTCAGATACGGTTTTCGGCTTGACAAGGATCATTACGCCATTATTTTTGCCTTTCTGCCCGACTCCCCACTTTTCGGCCAGGCGGTAGGTGTAGTCAGCCGGGTCATAACCGTTGAGTGATTTCACCATGACTACGGCAATCTGGGTCGAAGTTGAATCATTGAACGCAACAAGCTTGCGCTCAAGCGAAGCGAGCTGGTCAGGGGCGAGGGTTCCCGTAAAATCGTTTACCAGGTGCGGAGGTGATGGCCTTCCGGGTATATCCTGAGCAATTAAAGGCATTGTAAATGCCATCAGCAGTATTATTGAAAAGTAATTCAGGGTTTTCATAAGGGCGGCTTAATCTTTTCCGAACGAAATATCGTCGGAAAGTTCATTTTTATCATTTTCCTGGTGAGGGAAGTGTTTTTTAAGCTGCTCCCCAGCAGCCGAGATGGCATAAACCAGCCCTTCGGTGAATTTTTCTTCTTTGAAAAATCCGAGCATCCGGTGCTTGATCTCATTCCAGAAATTTTCAGGTATTGCTTTATGAATCCCCTTGTCGCCAAGGATTGCAAACTTCCTGCTTTTCACTGCAAGGTAGATCAGCACCCCGTTGCGGTGTTCGGTCCTGCTCATGCCAAGTTTCCTGAAAAGCCAGGCAGCACGGTCAAGCACATCCTCTTTAAGATTGTTCTCGATATGAACACGGATCTCACCCGATGTTTTATGCTCGGCCTCCGCAATGGAATTGGTAATTGCCTTTTGCTGTTCCGGGCTGAAGAAATCCCTGGCTGTTGTGCCCATGACTTTTGTGTTTTTAACACTGTAAAGAAGCAAGTCTTGTACAAGACCTGCCCCTTTGTTTTTACTATTTATCAGAACTTTACTTCGGGAGCTTTTTCAGCGCCCTGTACAGCCTTGAAAAATGCTTTTTCCTTAAACCCGAACATGCCTGCAAAGACGTTCGAAGGGAACCTCTTTACCTGGATGTTATAATCCTGGACCACCTCGTTGAACTTCATGCGCTCGACAGTGATGCGGTTTTCAGTTCCTTCAAGCTGGGACTGGAGTTCGCTGAAATTCTGGGTAGCCTTCAGCTGCGGGTAATTCTCGGTAACCATCATAAGTCGGGATAATGTAGAACTGAGGTTGTCCTGGGCGGCCTGGAACCTTTGCATTGAAGCCTCATCCAGATTTTTAGGACTGATCGTTACCTTGGTAGCACTGGCCCTTGCCTCGATCACGTCGGTGAGGGTTTTCTGCTCGAAATTCGCAACGCCTTTTACAGTATTTACCAGGTTCGGAATAAGGTCTGAACGCCTCTGGTACACATTTTCAACCTGGGCCCACTGCTGCTGAACAACCTGGTCTTTCGTCACGAGGTTATTATATGAGCCCTGCCCCCATGAGAACAGGAGAACTATTGCAAGGGCAACTACGATCAGGATGATCCAACCTTTACTGAGTTTCATACTTTTTGTTTTTGGTTTTTATGATTTGGCGGGCCGTTTTTCACGGCCCGCCCTGATTTCGATATTGGCTAATTAGACGTAAATATACTAAAACGTTACATTTCAGATACTCTCGACATTACGCTTTATGAACTCCGCCAGGTCCTTCCCCTTCAAAAGGTTTTGAGACAGCATTGCCAGGTCAAAAAGCTGTTTGATGGTCACTGACTGTTTCCCTCCGTCGGGCTCAAGCAGCATCCTGCCGATCACCGGGTGGTTCGAATTCACCACGAGGTTGTATTTCTCAGGCATGGTCCCCATGAAACTGTATCCCCCGCCAAGGGCGCTCATGTCTTTCATCCTCCTCATAAACTCATCCTGGGTGATCATCATGGGAGCTTCCTTCTCACTGAGACTTTCAAAAAGGATACTGAATTTCTCCTTGTCAATCTGCTTTTCCATCATTTCCCTGATGGCTTTCTGCTGATCCTCGCTGAGTTTTGAAGGCAAAGCGTCAGCTTTTTCAATGAGCTTGTCGACAGTGTTGGAGTCAATCCGTGTAAACCTCGATTTCTCAAGTTTCTGCTCCATGGTATTCACAAAATGAGTATCGATAATGCCATCCAGCAGCAAAACATCATAACCCCTTTCCTTCACCGCATCTATAAAACTGAACTGTTCGTCGGCATTACTTGCATAGAGATACACCAGGCTTCCGTTCTTGTCAGTCTGGGTATCCTTTATCTTCTTTTCGTATTCTTCGAAAGTAAAATACTTCCCTTCGGTATTCTTAAGCAGGCAGAATTTCTTCCCGCGATCATAAAAATCGGGTTCCGAAATGATGCCGTATTCAATGAACACCTTAATATCATCCCATTTTGCTTCAAAATCAGCCCGGTTCTCCTTGAAAAGTGTTTCAAGTTTGTCAGCAACTTTCTTGGTGATATGATTGCTGATTTTCTTTACGTTGGGATCGGACTGAAGGTAGGAGCGCGATACATTCAGGGGGATATCCGGCGAGTCAAGCACTCCATGGAGCAAGGTAAGGAACTCGGGTACAATGCCTTCCACCGAATCAGTAACAAAAACCTGGTTGCTGTATAGCTGTATCTTGTTTTTCTGGGTCTCCAGCGTTTTCTTGACTTTCGGGAAATAAAGCACACCTGTGAGGTTGAAAGGATAGTCAACATTCAGGTGTATATGGAACAGGGGCTCTTCGAATGTATATGGATAAAGCTCGCGGTAGAAGCTCTTGTAGTCCTCGTCTTTCAGATCAACCGGTTTCTTTTTCCATAAAGGATCGGTATTGTTGATGATCCTTGGCTTCTCAATTTCCACTTCCTTGTCATTGCCTTTCTCGTCTTTTTCACCAGGCACTTTTTCCCAGGTCTTCTCGCTGCCAAAACGGATAGGCACCGGCAGGAACTTGCAGTATTTTTTAAGGATCTCGAGGATCTTGAATTCTTCGAGATAATCTTTTGAATCGTCGGCAACATGCAGTATGATCTCCGTACCGCGGTCTTTTTTCTTGCTCTCGTCCATGGTGTAATCGGGGCTGCCATCGCATTCCCAGAGCACCGGTTTGGTGTCGCCTTCGGTTTTATAGGTCTTCGTATGGATCTCAACCTTGTCGGAAACCATGAAACTTGAGTAAAACCCTAGTCCGAAATGGCCAATGATCGCATTCATTTCCGATTCCGATTTGGTTTTAAACTGGCTGATAAACTCTTCGGCGCTGGAGAAGGCGATCTGGTTTATATACTTGTCAACCTCTTCAGCATTCATCCCTATCCCCCTGTCCTTGACCGAGATGGTCTTTCTCTTGGGGTTCACCTTTACCTCTATGGTCAGGTCTCCCAATTCCCCGGTGAACTTCCCGATGGAAGCAAGGGTCTTTAACTTCTGGGTGGCATCGACTGCATTTGAAATAAGTTCACGCAGGAAAATTTCATGCTCCGAATAAAGGAATTTCTTAATGATGGGGAAAATGTTCTCAGTCTGAACATTGATCTTGCCTTTCTGCATAGTATTTATCGTTTTTGTTGTTATTGAATTTTCGGCTACGCCGGATGATAACGCAGGTGATCAGCTTTATTACCCGGCTGGCAAGGAGATGTACAAAGTAAGTGCCATTGTTTGCTTTCTGCCAAAATGACAATTATACTGGGTGACTGGGGAACTGGGTAGCTGGGGACTGGGTGACTGGGGGACTGGGAACCGGGTGACTTGGGAACTGGGGGACTGGGGGACTGGGTAACTGGGTAGCTGGGTGACTGGATGGAATGGAATGGAAAATTTTTGCACATCCCCGGTGACGGTGGATTAAAATTTCTATTTTTACATTGTCTTTGATGCTGAAAACTAACACCTAAAACTACGTATATGACTGCTATAGATTGGAAGAACTTGCCCTTTGGTTATTTCAAGACCGACTTTAACGTACGCGCCTACTGGAAAGATGAAAAGTGGAGCCCGCTGGAAGTTACAGATTCCGAATACATTAACATGCATATGGCTGCCACCTGCCTGCATTACGGACAGGAAGCCTTCGAAGGAATGAAAGCCTTTACAGGAGCCGACGGCAGAATCCGCATTTTCAGGATTGACGAGAATTGCAAACGTCTTAATAAATCGGCTGTCGGACTGATCATGCCTGTCATCTCCCAGGAAATGTTCAGGGAAGCGGTGCTGAAAGTGGTCGGCCTCAATAAAAAATATATTCCTCCTTACGGTGAAGGAGCTTCATTGTACATTCGTCCTCTCCTGATCGGGACGGGAGCCGAAGTTGGTGTCAGGCCTGCCAGGGAATACATGTTTATGATCTTTGTGGGACCGGTGGGCCCGTATTTCAAAGAGGGTTTCAACCCTGTTAAAATGCAGATTGTCAGAGATTTTGACCGTGCCGCCCCTCTTGGCACCGGCCATATTAAAGTCGGCGGCAACTATGCTGCCAGCCTCCGTGCCGGGGTTCGTGCACATGACGAAGGGTTTGCGTCCTGCATCTTCCTCGATGCAAAGGAGAAAAAGTATATCGACGAGGCCGGCCCTGCCAACTTTTTCGGGATCAAAGGAAATACCTATGTCACTCCTAGGTCCCATTCAATCCTGCCTTCAATCACCAATATGTCACTTCGGGCACTGGCTGAAGAGATAGGTATGAAAGTGGAAGTAAGGCCGGTTCCTGTTGAAGAACTTGCCGAATTCGAAGAAGTCGGCGCATGCGGTACAGCTGCCGTGATCTCACCTATATGCTCAATTTTTGACAGGGATTCCGACAAGGTCTACCAGTATTGCAAGGAAGGCAAAGCAGGGGAGAAGTCTTTAAAGCTTTACACTATGCTGCGCGACATACAGGATGGGAAAGCACCCGATAAGTATGGGTGGATAACTTTCGTGGAGTAGAAGACAGTCGGCAGTCAGCAGTCCGCAGTCGGCAGAAAAGAGTCGGCAGTTGGCAGTCAGCAGTTGGCAGTCTGTAGTCTGCAATTTAAATGTTGAGTTTTAAGTACCCGGGGGTAAACCCTGCTATATTTTGCGGCTTTCGTTTTTATCTGTTTTTTTATTCTTTTCTATTGCGGCCTTTGCCCAATGGCCGCTTAATCGTGATCTTTCAAAACCATGGGCATACTCTCCAAGGCATGCCATCTACCTGGTTCCCAATAAAAATCCCAAACTATTCAGAATTGCCGAGGGAGCGGCCTTCCTCGCATGGATCAACGCAGGGGAAAAAGATGAAAAAAAGGTAGCCGACAGGATCATAAGGATACAGCGGGACTCGATCTTTCTTCTGGATTCCAGGTTTCGTTTACATGATTTCTCCAAAGTAGCTTTTTCAGCATTCCGCGTTTATGAGGCAAAAGACTCTGCCGTCTGGAATGTCATCTACCCTGATGATTCCGTATATAAATCAAGAAGGGAATTCCAGTGTTTTATCCGGGCCCTTCAATACCGGGTTAAAAAGCAGCACCGGGACTGGATGTGCGCCCCGTTTCATCATAATTATCTCAAAATTAATTTTTCCCTTTTTGCCAACCTGACTATTGCAATTTCCTGGGAGCACAGGTTCAACCGCGATTATGCAATAGATGTGGAGGCAGGTTACCAGTTCCAGGGGGTACCGGGGAGTGCAGGGACTCCATTGGACGAGAAGATTTTTCCTTTCTGGAAACAATACGGGGTCATTGCAAATGCAGGGATGAAATACTATTTTGATAAAAAAGGCTATCTCGAACCTGTATTGATATATAAGTATCTCGCAATGAGCCAGGCTCGTACCAGTTACCCTAATGGACAGCAGGATTGGCTGCAGGATGCTTACACCAATCAATATGGAATTGCTTTAAGGTTGGGGACAATGATCAGGCTTGGAGGAATGATTGTAGACGGGTATTTTGGTTTAGGAGTCAAGGTGATGTTGGTCCACCAGCTCGTTTACGGATTCTATGACCGTTATGATGAAAGGTTAATCTGGTACAATCAGGATCATTCCCCTAATGTGTATGACCTTGTTCAATATTATCCGGCAGTCAACCTTGGAATAAAGCTTGGATTCGGATTCTGATTAAAAGAGTTGACTTCCTTAATTTGTACATTGTACATGGTACATTATTTAAGAAGAGCTTCCATTTCCTTCTGCATCCTGCCGGCTTCTTCCCTAGCTTTTTCAGCGAAGTCTGAGCCGTTCGAGGCATAGATGATGTTGCGGCTTGAATTCACAAGCAGTCCGCAGTCTTTGGTAAGCCCATGCTTAGCAACTTCCTGCAGGCTCCCTCCCTGGGCTCCGACTCCGGGCACAAGCAGGAAATGATCGGGAACGATTTTCCTGATACCTGCAAGCATTTCTGCTTTGGTGGCGCCTACGACATACATCATATTCTCATCGCTGCCCCATTGTTTCGATCGTGCCAGTACCTGTTCGAACAACCTCGTATCCTGGCTTGTGAAGAACTGGAAATCTTCGGCTCCCTTGTTTGATGTAAGGGCGAGAACGATGATCCATTTGGAAGGATAGGAAAGAAAAGGCTTTACTGAATCTTCTCCCATATACGGTGCAACGGTTACGGCATCGAATTCCATGCCTGATGAGGCTTTGTCGAACATTGCCCTTGCATACTGCTGGGATGTATTTCCTATGTCGCCCCTTTTGGCATCGGCAATTGTAAAGGCCTGCCCGGGATAGGTATTATTAATATAGTTAATGGTTCTGGTGAGGCTTTGCCATCCTTTTACACCGTAACATTCGTAAAACGCCAGGTTGGGCTTGTAGGCCACCGCCAGGTAGATAGTGGAATCAATGATGGCTTTGTTGAATTCAAAGATGGGATCTTCAAGATCTTTCAGGTGGGCCGGCATCTTGCTGATATCGGTATCCAAACCGATACACAGAAAGGACTTTTTGCGATTAATGAGAGTTATGAGTTCTGTTCTGTTCATAAAAAGGACGATTTACAAAGTACGAATTGACTGCCGACTGCCGACTGCCGACTCTTTTATGCCGACTGCTGACTGCAGACTCTTTTATGCCGACTGCCGACTGCAGACTGCTGACTTTTTTCTGCCGACTGCAGGCTGCCGACTAACTTACCGCTTCCTTCAGTCTTTCAGCATTCTCAGCGAGCTGGAGGGCATCAATGAACGGCTGCACATCTCCGTCCAAAACTACAGGAAGATTGTATATTGTCATGTTGATGCGATGGTCGGTAACACGGCTCTGGGCATAGTTATAAGTCCGGATCTTGGCCGAGCGGTCTCCGGTGGAAACCATGGTCTTGCGCTTTTTCGAGATCTCATCGAGATACTTCTGGTGTTCCAGTTCGTATAACCTGGTCCTGAGAACTTTCATGGCTTTCTCGAAATTCTTGATCTGGGATTTTTCGTCCTGGCAACTGACAACAATACCTGAAGGCACATGGGTAAGACGGATGGCGGAGTAAGTAGTATTCACACTCTGCCCTCCGGGGCCGGAAGAGCAGAATGTATCCTTGCGGATGTCGGACTGCTTGATCTCAACATCGAATTCATCTGCCTCAGGCAAAACTGCAACAGTGGCGGCTGAAGTATGAACACGGCCCTGCGTCTCGGTTTGGGGAACACGCTGCACCCTGTGCACACCTGATTCATATTTCATCTGCCCGTAAGCTCCGTCACCCATAACGTTGAAAATAATTTCCTTGAACCCGCCCATAGTACCTTCCGAGAAATCAATCAAATCAATCTTCCAGTGCTTTGTCTCACAATATTTTGTGTACATCCGGTACAGGTCGCCGGCAAAAATACTGGCTTCGTCACCGCCGGTACCGGCTCGTATCTCCACAACGGCATTCTTCCCGTCCTCAGGATCGGCCGGTATAAGCATCAATCTTACATCTTCTTCCAGCTTCTCTTTTTCGTTGTTCAGCGATTCCATTTCTTCCTTCGCCATGGAACGGAATTCCTCATCCTTTTCATTATAAAGGATTTCTTTTGTATGGTCAAGGTTTGCAAGAATGTTCTTATACCTTTCGTAGGCCTCCATGATAGGTGTAAGTTCCTTGAAATCCTTATTCAGTTTGATGAAGCGTTTCATGTCACTGACTACGTCAGGGGCACTCATCTCCTTCTGGATCTCATCGAACTTCAGTTTTATCGCTTCAAGTTTATCGAGCATAATCTAGACTCCTCTTTGGGTCTGCAAAGGTAAGTAAAAATCATGAAAAGCGTGAAAGTCCTGATATGCTTGATGAATTGAGTAACTTTGAAGAGTATAAAACGATGAAACGGGGATAAAGAACAATCTTATGAAGTCTGTTATCTCTTGTTTTTTTTCTTGCTGACGTTCTGCTGGGCTGACGCCCAGTCCTATCCCTCGATCCGCCCCGACCGTCCCAGGATTTGGGCAGATTCAATGCGTTTTACCTGGATCAGAAACAACATGGGATCGGGAGAATGCCTTTTCACTTACAACGATTTCCGCTACCGTTACGACAATTATTGGATTACCGATCCTCAATTGTACCTGAATGGAAATGATTCAACCCTCTGGACCTGGGACTGGTCGTCGCAATATGCAGCCAACGAAGCGGTATTTACCGCATTCCTGCAAAAAATCACCAACGAAGCCGTCATGCTCAAACGTTGCATATTCATCACCAATCGTTTCATACATACAATAGATACTATACATTTCCAAAATATGGAATGGTATGCAAAGGAAACCTTTTTACGTGGGCTTAGCGATGCGGGAGGGACAACCCTGGACTGGTGTTACTTATCATTGCCAGCGGATAAGAGGCAGCGGCTGGCCCAGAGCCTGTTCAAACTGGATAAGGAGTTCATGGCAACATACATTCTGTCAGGTTCCGGCACCAGCTATGTGTCAAGCCATAATGCTTTGAATTGCGTGCAGACCATGCAGGATGCGATAGTTCTGTACAATGCCGACGGACTCAATCAGGCAAAAAATGATTCGGTGATGAATTGGTTCCAGGTGATCTATGATAAATGGAATAACGGCTTTTTCCCGTGTTACGGCTATTACAGGAATACCAGCGGAGGATGGAACTGGGGTGCAGCCTATGCAATGTGGAGCCTTACCGATCAGTTCAAACTTTTCGATAATATGCTGTTCGGCACTACTAAAAACTATTATACCGACCTTCCCTGGGTTTTAAATTCCATCAACCAGTACTGGTATTTTATCCAGCCCAACCTGTATTGCATTCACCTGGGCGATGGTATTACCAATCTTTGGGCCGATAATGTGGTGTACCGCCATGCCTCAGTTTACCAGGACCCAAGAAGCCGGTGGCTCGCCCAGACTTACAGTCAGCCCCAATTTATGACCTGGACATACCCGGTTTTTGTCAAACTTCTTGACAAGGATTTTACCCTTCCGGCAGTAGCAAAACCCGATCCTCCGCATTTCTGGTTAAGCGACAAGGTTGGGCTCGCAGTGGCCCGTACTTCCTGGGATAGCGCGGGAACCATGGTATGGTTCTTCAACTCATGGAGCAAGAAGGCCTCGCATGAGCACAGGGACAACAATTCTTTCGCTGTATACAAAAACGGGCCTTTGCTGATTGATGCCGGCTACTATGATTCGTATGGTTCTTCGCACTTTATAAATTATTACACTCGTACCATTGCCCATAATAATATATGCATTTTCGATACCAGCGATGTTTACAATTACGGAACTACTACGCCGGTGAGCAATGACGGTGGACAGATATGGTCGGATCCCCTGGTTAATTACAGCAGCATTTTCGATCAGCATTTCCAGAGGGGACGTTGGGTGCAGTATGCCGAAGGGGCAGACTACCAGTATTGTGTTGCCGATGCAGCTATCAGGACCCTTATCCCTTCGGGTACACTCACCAGGCGAATCGGAGGGACAGGTTGGGAATATTGGGTAAATGGTGCCAACTATCCTCCTTCCACAGATCCTGATACGGTTTATTCAACGCCCGGCAAATGGAGGATAGAAGTGACTCCCCAGACCATGCATGATACTATGGTTCTGCTGCACACCATTAAGCTTGGAGATAATTCAATTCCTGCAGTTGCGGGCGGTATCCCAAAACAAAACCGGTTTTCGGTGGGTACCGATTGGGAGGACAATCTCTTTCTTTTCAATTCAAAAGGGATAACGGGTACCAGTTATCATAGGATGGATGTCGTTGCCGGCAGCCGCACGGTAGACGTTTTTGCGGCCGATCTTATACCTTCGAAGCCCTATTTCATCTTTGTCGACAGCATTCATACGCTGGACGTGGCTGCAGATACCAGCGGCATCATCACCTGTTCCCTGTTACTGTCCGGAGGTCTGCATTGTATTGAGATTACCAGTAACCCGGTTGGATTAAATTCTGCTAAGCCTGGCCGGGAAGTACTGTTCACGTTTTATCCTAACCCTGCCCTGGACCAGATAGTGCTGTTGCCTTCTGATTTGTCAAATGGACCCATTGGTGTCTGTATTGTTGACAGCCAGGGAAAACTTGTAAGGGAGTTTGAACTGAAAAAGAAAACGACAATCAGCCTTAAAGGCCTTGAGCGTGGAATATTTGTTATAAGGGCGGTAAAAGGCAGCGTAATTCAGTTTGAAAAACTTGAACAGAAATAGAGGCAGGGCAAAAGCGGGTGGATGTTGTGATCAATAGTTAAAAGTCCCGTGCTCAGAGACAATTGTGAGCTTCTGTAATGCCTTGGCGTTCACACGCCCGACCACCTTTGCCTCGAGGTTAAAGGATAGGGCGATTTCGATCAGCTTTGGAGCAATATCTCCCGGTACATACAGTTCCATGCGGTGCCCCATGTTGAATACCCTGTACATTTCTTTCCAGTCAGTTCCGGACTGCTCCTGTATCAGCCTGAACAAAGGAGGGACAGGGAAAAGATTATCCTTGACCACATGAAGGGTATCAATAAAATGCAAGACCTTGGTTTGCCCGCCCCCGCTGCAGTGAACCATGCCGTGGACGTCGTTTCTGAAATTCTCCAGTATTTTTTTTATTACAGGTGCATAGGTGCGGGTGGGGGAGAGTATAAGTTTGCCTGTATTCACTCCATCGATTTCAGAAGGTTCTCCAAGGCTTTTTTTGCCTGAATAAACAAGATCTCCCGGGATTGCAGGATCGAAGCTCTCTGGGAAAGAGCCTGCATATTTTTTTGAAAGTACATCATGCCTGGCGGATGTCAGCCCGTTGCTGCCCATCCCCCCGTTATATTCTCTTTCATAGGTTGTTTGTCCGGAGGATGCAAGTCCCACGATCAGGTCACCGGCTTGTATGCGGGAATTATCAATGACTTCGCTGCGCCTCATCCGGCAGCAAACAGTAGAATCAACAATAATGGTACGAACCAGATCCCCAACATCGGCTGTTTCACCCCCCGTTGACCATATTCCTATGCCGTACGACCTCATGGATTGAAGGAAGTCCTCGGTGCCTTTAATGATCTCAGAGATCACTTCCCCCGGAATCAGGTTCTTGTTCCTTCCTATGGTTGAAGAAAGAAGGATGTTGTCGGTGGCTCCCACGCATAGCAGGTCGTCGAGGTTCATGACTACCGCGTCCTGCGCGATTCCTCTCCATACGGAGCTATCACCGGTTTCCTTCCAGTACAGGTAGGCCAGTGAAGATTTCGTGCCGGCGCCGTCGGCATGCATGATGTTGCACCATTCGTCCTGACCTCCTAGGATATCAGGGATTATTTTACAAAAAGCAGCAGGGAAGAGGCCTTTGTCAAGATCCTTTATTGCGGAGTGAACATCTTCTTTCTGAGAAGAAACGCCCCGCTTGTCATATCTTGATGCATCATTCATAGATCAATCAAAGATCAGCTGGCCCTTGGCGTCGTCGATTTTGAAAATTCCGAATTTCTTCAGAGTGTTCTCACCGAAAACAAAAGTCCCGTGGGCCTTGCTGTTCACTATCACTTTAAGGTCTTTGACGGTGTTTTTCGCAATACGCACTTCTTTAAGGGTGATAACCGCTTTTTCGCTGATGGTTTTTGCCTGGATGAATTTTGATGCATCTCCTTCAAAATCGTTCTTGTCGATCACACCTTCTTTAAGTAACTGGAAGGCCAGGGCAGCTGTGATGAATAAGTCTTTTTCGGCCGGATCATAAGTAAATGCAGTGCTGATGCCATTGACAAAACAGAAGCCGGTATAAGATCCTTCCTTAAGTTTGGTGAGCATGGCGCCATTGATTTCGGGGGCGATCACGACCTCGATCCTGGGAGCAGCCTGGGCACCTGATACATTTGATTTAGGCACATAATCATTCCTAAGGATCGTAAATTCAGTACGCCGGTTCAGCTGGTGGGCGGCTTCCTTTACCGAGGTGTTGGGAAGGATGTTGATCACAGAATCGGTGAGTACGGTGCCTGCTTTGAAGGTATAACCTTCTCTCACGTAATCCTTATTGAGAGTACGTGGGACCCTTTCGCCATATCCTTTTGCAACAAGCCGGTCTGGTTCAATCCCCCTGGTGATAAGGTAATCAACAACGCTCTGAGCGCGTTTCTGCGACAGTATGTCATTCCGTTCCTCGCTGTCGCGGGAGTCGGTATAAGCTGCCAGTTCGATCACTATGGTTTCGTTGGCATCAAGGGTTTGGATAAGGCCCTGGAGTGAATCCTGGTACTGGGGTTTGAGGTCCCATTTGGCCAGGTCATAAAGAATGTCGGGTAATACGACAGGTTTTTTCGGAATGGGTTTGAGTACAAAGTTCCTGGTCAGGTCCTTGCCTTTTTCAAGTCCGACGGTAGTCTCGCGCCCTTTCTCATTGAAGTAGTCCTTCTTTGTGACAGTGATGTCATAGGTAGTGTTTGCAGTGATCTGCATTTTATTGAAGCTGTAATGGCCTTTTTCGTCGGTAGTGTATTTGAATGACCGGCCATTGGTGCCGGTAGCCCTGACTTCGGCACCCAAAACAGGCAGTAAAGATTTGTCGTCGGTGACTATCCCTTCAAGGGTGTAATAAATCGGTGGGATCACAAAGGAATAGATGTCATCTCTTCCTTTGCCGCCCGGCCTGTTCGAGGTAAAAAGGCCTTCTTCAGATTCCTCGGCATTGAACACTATGGCTACATCGTCGGCCGCGGAGTTGATCGGGGGTTTCAAGTTCTCGGGAGTGGTCCATTTACCCTTGGAGTAAACTGAACGGAAGATGTCCATTCCACCCATGCCCGGCCATCCGTCGGACGCAAAGTACAGAACACTGTCATTCCTTATGAACGGGAACAACTCGTTGCCCGGTGTATTGATAGCAGGCCCGAGGTTTTCCTTGATCCATTTACCACCCTTTTTGCTGGCTCTCCAGATATCTTTGCCTCCCTGCCCTCCCGGCAGTTCAGCCGAAAAATAAATTACGTCACCTGATGCTATTGAAGGATGGCCATAAACACTGGTACTGTCCCCGCCAAGGTCAACCTTTTCGGGATCACTCCAGTTACTGGTTCCTGTACGGCTTGAAACAAAGATCTGGCACCCGTTCTTTTTCTTTGAGTCGTTATAGCAACGAGTGAAGTAGAAATGTGAAAACCTGGGGTCAAACTGCCCGACCCCATCGTTGGTCTTGGTGTTCAGCATGCCTGCCTGATCAGCAAGAACCGGTTTGCTCCATTCTCCCTTCCTGTCTCTCCTGGATAAATATAAATCCGAGAATTTAAGCCCGGTCCAGTTATCGATGTCTTTCCCGTTTGAAGCATCCCGGTCGGAGGTAAAAATAATAGAGCCAAACTTTTTATCGGCATAGGCCGGGGCAAAATCATCTTCTTTGGAATTCAGGGGCTTTTCCCATTTGACATTATATTTTGAAGGATTGGCAATCCATTCCTTGGCCATCTTGCAACTCGTTATACCCTGTTCCCCCCTGGGATCTTTTGGAGAAAGGTCTTTATAAGCCTGGTATTGTTTGATGGCTTCATCGTAGTTCCCGTTTGCCTTAAGTGCATTGGCATAATACAAAAGTACCCTGGGCTCATCCTTGATGAATTTGACGTTGTTCAGGAGGCGTTTATAGGCTGTTTCGGCTTTCTTTGTATTATTCATCATCCTGTAGCATTCAGCAATGCGGAAAGATATCCTGTCACGTTCGGTCTTATTGTTTTTGACTTTGGATGAGGCTTTCTGGTACTTCTGCAGGGCGGTGAAATACAACTGATCGGCAAATGCATCATCAGCGGCTTTTGTGGCTCTATTCTGAGCCATGGCCGGCGTTGTAAGAGAGAAGAGAAGGATAAGGTACAGAAAAAAGGTTCTCAGTTGCATTACAGGATGATTGGTAGCTGGAATAACGTACAAATATAATGAAAAGTGTAATTGCCTACGTGTCAAAATAAAAAAGGCCACCCCGTGAGGGAGTGGCCTTTCAGCTTTAATTAATATATTAAAAAGCTAATGTTATTTGGTTTTTACTTTGGCCTGGAGCTCTTTCTTTTCCTTGCGGCGTTTCTGCCACATTATAATATCGTAAGCAACAGGGGTGGCATTGAATACCGATGAATAGGTACCAGAGATGACACCAACGAGAAGTGCAAAGGTAAAACCGCGAAGAACTTCACCGCCGAAAATAAAGATCACAACAAGTACCACTATGGTCACACCCGAGGTATTGACGGTTCGACCAAGTGTTGAATTGATAGCGGCATTGATATTGTCGGCCAGGTCACGTTTCGGGTATAATGCCCGGTATTCACGGATCCTGTCGAAGATGATAACCGTATCCATGATTGAATAACCGATGATCGTAAGAAGTGCGGCAATGAACGATTGGTCAACCTCCATGCTGAAAGGCAGGATGCCGTGGAACAGTGTAAACATGGTGATGATGATCAGGGTGTCGTGGAACAGTGAAACAACACCTCCCAGACCAAACTGCCAGTTCTTGAACCTTAATGCAATGTAGATGAAAATGATAAGGAGTGAGAAGAACACTGCAAGGATTGCCTGCCTGATCAGGGCATAACC
Organism: uncultured Bacteroidales bacterium; assembly: GCA_903824935.1. Taxonomy (GTDB): domain Bacteria; phylum Bacteroidota; class Bacteroidia; order Bacteroidales; family FEN-979; genus CAIRDP01. Next base: position 19,708 of record CAIJYT010000091.1, read on the forward strand.
GATGGTTGGGTCAACACGCTGTGAACTCATTTCACCTATTGCCTTCCTGGGATCCGATGCTTTGAACTCTTTGAATGAGATAGGAGTTTTATAGAAACCTTTGACACCTTCAAAAAGTTTTACATTGACGATGGAATCGGCTGTGGTTGTACGTTCGTTGATCATGTATTTGGTTGTGATCTTAACCTGGTTTGAAGGTCCGAAAGTTTTTACTTCAGGAAATTCTTTCAGCACCTTTCCGAGGGATGCACGGATGTCGCCGGTCTGAACCGGTTCGTCGAAACGTACAATATAGCTCCGGCCGCCGGTGAAATCGAGCCCGGGATCAAGTCCGCGGACGAAGATTGAAATAATACCGGGGATGATGATCGCAATAGAGAGGAGGTACATCTTATACCTGAGGCCGATGAAATTGATCTTAATATTCTGGAAGGCATTCATGGTATACTTGTTCCCTGTCGTGATGGTCATGTTCCTGTCGAGCATCCATTCAAAAAGCAATCTTGCGAGGAATATCGATGAGAACAGTGAAAGGAGAAGGCCGATAACCAGAGTGGTTGCAAAGCCCTGGATAGGCCCTGAACCAAAGATGTACAGTACGACCCCTGTGAGGATAGTCGTTACGTGGCCGTCGATGATAGCTGAAAGGGCATGTCTGAAACCGTCTTTTACGACCAGCCTCATGCCTTTGCCTGCTCGCATTTCTTCCCGCATTCGCTCGTAGATGATCACGTTCGAGTCCACTGCCATAGCCAGGGTAAGAACGATACCGGCGATACCGGGGAGGGTAAGTACCGCTCCGATAGATGCCAGAACTCCAAAGAGGAAGAACACGTTGGCGAAAAGTGCAACGTCGGCCACATGGCCTGCACCGTTATAATATAATGACATGTACAGGAGAACACCGATGAAAGCAATTATAAACGAAATCAAACCTTTATCGATAGATTCTTTACCCAGCGAAGGTCCAACGACTTCTTCCTGTACGATGCGTGCAGGAGCCGGGAGCTTACCGGCTTTCAGGATGTTTGCAAGGTCCTGCGCTTCTTCAACAGTCATGCTGCCGCCGGTGATGGAAGACATACCATTGGGGATTTCGCCATTTACATTGGGGTAACTGTAAACATAACCGTCAAGGACGATGGCGATCTGTTTGCCGATATTGTCACCGGTGAGACGTTTCCATATACGGGCGCCTTCGGAGTTCATCGACATTGAAACTTCAACACGGCCGTTGTTGTCGTAATCCTGACGGGCGTTAACGATCACATCGCCGCCCAGTGCAGGAGATCCGTCGCGTGAAGTGACTTTCAAAGCGATCAGTTCAAGTACATCTTTCTGGCCTTCCCTTGGTTTCACTGCCCATGCGAGTTTAAGGTCGCGGGGGAACATATGTTTAACGAGACGAAGCATGTAATTTACCCTGGCGGTGTCCTTGATAAGGGACCTGCCTACCATGGCATGGTCGTCGGCCATGTACTGTCCGTCCTTATTCTGATAAATGGCCATGGCCAGAACTGCGAAGAGCGGGTTGTTTTTCATCCATTCTTCGGTCTCTGCTTTTTTATTTGTTGCAGCGCCCTTGGTACTGTCTTTGCCTAACTGTTTAAGAAGGGCATTTCCTCCTGAAGTATCTTTCTTAGCAGCTTCAGTCTTGGTAGGAACAGCATCCTTTGAGGTGGTTTTCTTTTCTGAAAGGGCGAGTTTCTCTCCGCCTTTTCCCATAGACTGGGTGTCGATTCTCAGGGTATCCCTTTTCATCGTATCGGCTCCTGAGCTTAAAATAGCAGCCATCTTTTTATTTGCTTCGGTAAAGTAGGGATGAAGCTGGGTGAACTGGTAAGTTTCCCAGAATTCAAGCTGCGCACTTCCCTGCAGAAGTTTACGTACACGCTCGGGATCTTTGATACCTGGTAACTCGATCAGGATGCGGCCTGCAGTCTGGAGTTTCTGTATATTCGGCTGTACAACGCCAAAACGGTCGATGCGGGTGGTGAGAATATGATATGTCCTGTCAATTGCCGCATTCGTCTCATCACGGATCACCTTGATCACTTCATCGTTGGTAGTGTTGAAGTTGATCTTGTCTTTTAATTCGACAGTATTGAAAATAGCTGCCAGTTTTGCATTCGGGTCAGTCTGTTTGAATGATTCGTAGAAAAGGTCAACGAAATCGGATGTACTGCTCTTCTCCTTCTGAATGGCCAGTTGCAGTGCTTTGTTGAAGGTGGGGTCCTGGCTGTAACCAGATAGTGCGCGGATTACTTCGGGTACCGATACCGCCATTGTCACGTTCATACCGCCCTTGAGGTCGAGACCAAGGTTGATTTCACGTTCTCTGACATCCTTGAGAGTATATTTCTTAAGAAGAATATTATACACATCAACATTTGCCATGGAATCATTGAAATATTCGTTCCTTGACCGGATAACCGAATCGGTAAGGTATTCCAGGCGGTTCTGATCACCCTTGGCTAATTTTACAGCCAGTTCCTTTCCCACCGGGGCATTGGCGTAGGTATCAGCTTTTACCGAATAACGGTAGCTGATAAAGGTAAACGACAACTGGAATAAACAAACTAAACCGAATACAATCGCAAATAGCTTGACAGCACCTTTATTCTGCATGAGCTTTAAATTTAATTGAGAAAATTATTGTCTTATTTTTTGAGGGTGCAAAAATAGGACTTTCCCGCGAATAATAAAAGAGGTGGATTGAATTAAATTTTACCTGAAATTGATAGTCCCTTTTATTGTACCGGCGGGAAGCCGTAACAATATGAATTTACGCCAGGTGTAATTGGGGTTTTTTGCTGCTGTTTCAGGCTTGTCGGCGTATTTGATTGTGAATTTGGAATCAACATTTACGATCAGGTTTTTCGTGCCCTCAAATTTCTCTTCGCTGATCGTGGTCATGGCCCAGTAGCCTATGGTGTCCCTGGGAGAGATCGTCTCAAACACCAGCCTGTCCCCTCCATGACCTATGGTATACCATCCGGTTGTCATCCAATAGCCCCCGTCGGCAACATACCGGCACATTGCAACATAAATCTGTGCATTGTGATTGTTTTTAAAGATTATCTGGGATTGCCCCGAACAAAAAATGAACAGGAAGGAAAACAGGGTAAGCAATCTTGACATGGCTCCTTTGAATTTGGTATAAAGATAATTCTTTTCGGATTATCCCGCATCCTGTATATTGGAAGTCACAGGCCGGTTTGATCTGCAGAAAGTCTCCTGAGTATCTTGAGCCCCCTGTTTTTAAATCCCGGTGTTTCTTCATTAAGCCTGAATTCAATGCAATCGGCAAGCTCTTGTTGTATCTCAGGCTCCTTAAGCGAGATCCTGTATAAAACCTCCATGCAGTAAACTTTAACAGCTGCAGTTTGATTGGGGGAAAGTAACCAGTCAAAGCAGATATTGATGAGATTTCCAAGTTCGGAAGACGGGAGAGGGGACCTGGATAAGATATGCAGTGAATGTCTTCTCAAAGCATCATGACCGAATTCAGGTAATAGCCTGGCGATCATTTCAAGGTGCCGGTTGATTATTTCCGGATTTTCAATTGAATATAAGTCAATAGCCCAGAGAATTCTCCTGCTGAAAGGTTCTTCATTTGATAAATATATGTGGATTAGTTCGTTATGCCATTCCGGGTGTTGTCTCAGGATTTCAACCAGCCTGTCGGTATGGGCGCGGCCCTGGGAGGAATTAATAATCTTTTTCAACTCCGAGCGTAAGCGGTCATCTGTCTTATAGTCTGATATATAGTTCATTAGACTTGTGTCATCATTTATTTGGCCTGTTTCAGCCCAAATTTATAAAGAATTTCAGAAATACTAAAATCTTGTTTTACTTTTGCATGGAAAATGAAACCTAAGTGAGTTACATAGAGTAAAAAACATCAAAGTAAGTGATTTACAATTAAAATAAAAGTCATGAAAATCAAGTATAGTGATCTCATTGAACAAACGTTTGAGTTTCCGCAGCCTGAATTTCAGGTGATTGACAATGAGTTATATTTTCATAAAGTTTCATTAATGGATGTTATTAAACAATATGGAACCCCATTAAGAATCACTTATCTTCCTAAAATATCCCAACAGATACAAAAAGCGAAGCGTTTGTTTAATGTTGCAATGGCTAAAGTGGATTACCAGGGTGATTATCACTATTGTTACTGCACTAAAAGCAGCCATTTCAGTTTTGTAATGGAAGAAGTCCTTAAGAATGATGTCAACATTGAGACTTCATCAGCTTTTGACCTGCCCCTGATACATGATTTGTATAAAAGGGGGCTGATCAAGAAAGAAAACTACATCATCTGCAATGGTTTTAAGAGGCCTCAGTATATTGAACATATCCTTGACCTGGTGCACAACGGCTTTGTCAACACTATCCCGGTACTCGACAGCCTTCTTGAGATTGACAAATACGAGGAAAATCTTAAAACAAAGATGAAAGTCGGCATACGTATTGCCTCTGAAGAAGAGCCGAAGTTTGATTTTTATACATCGAGGTTAGGCATCAGGTACAACGACATTGTTCCGTTTTATATGGACAAATTGAGGAATAATCCCAAATTTGAATTGAAGATGCTGCATTTCTTCATCAATACAGGGATTAAGGATACCGCTTATTACTGGAATGAATTGAATAAATCGGTTTCGGTTTACTGCGAACTCAAGAAAGTCTGTCCTGAGCTTACGGGATTGAACATCGGAGGCGGATTCCCTATAAAGAACTCGCTGGAGTTCACTTACGACTATGAATACATGGCCGAAGAGATCACGGCCCAGATCAAAAATATCTGTGAAAAGAATGAAGTGCCTGAACCTGATATTTTTACTGAATTCGGATCATTCACCGTAGGCGAATCCGGTGCTATACTTTTCAGCGTGGTAGACCAGAAGAAGCAGAACGACAGGGAAGCCTGGGATATGATTGACAGTTCATTTATAACAACGCTGCCCGATACCTGGGCTATCAACCAGAAGTTCATTCTCTTGTCAATAAATAACTGGGATTCGGAGTATGAGAGGGTTTTCCTCGGCGGGCTTACCTGCGACAGCGAGGATTATTACAATGCCGAAGGCCATACCAACGCCGTGTTTCTCCCTAAATTTACAAATGAACCGCCGCTGTACATTGGGATGTTCCATACCGGGGCTTACCAGGAATCACTGGGCGGTTACGGAGGGATACAGCATTGCCTGATCCCGGCACCCAAGCATGTTCTCATCGACCTTGATGAAAATGATGAGATCTTTACGAAATTGTTTTCAAAGGAGCAGAGTTATAAATCAATGCTGAAAATTCTGGGGTATTGATTACCTTTGCAGAACGGAATCAGCAATCATTAAAATTTCTAATTATGGCAAAAAAATCCAAACAAAAGCTGGAATACCTGAAAAATGTAGTCAGGCATATCGATATCAAATCGTTTGATTCAACCCCCATCATCAATTCGATGAGGGATATGTCGTTCACCTCCAGGGATACTGCTTCTGCAGCAGATATCCTTAACCGGATGGTAAAAGAGAAAGGCTGCACTGTCTTCCTGACTATTGCCGGCAGTACCAGTGCAGGAGGGTGCATGCAGGTTTATGTGGATATGGTAAAGAACAATATGGTGGATGCCATCATTGCCACCGGCGCAACCATTGTCGACATGGATTTTTTTGAAGCTCTCGGGTATAAGCATTATAAAGGGAATCCTGTAGCTGACGATAAAGACCTCCGCAAACATTATATCGACAGGATCTACGACACCTACATCGATGAGGAAGAACTTCAGAATTGCGACCTGACAATTAAAAAGATCGCAGACAAACTGGAGAAACGGCCGTATTCTTCCAGGGAATTTATCCGTGAAATGGGTAAATGGCTTGTAAAGAATTCGAAGAAACCCGACAGCCTGGTGCAGGCCGCATACGAACATAATGTTCCCATCTTTTGTCCTGCTTTCAGCGATTCAAGCGCCGGCTTCGGATTGGTTGCCCACCAGTGGGAAAACCCGAAATCTCATGTCTCCATTGATTCCGTAAAGGATTTTCTTGAACTCACAAAAATCAAAATGGCTTCCAAATCATCGGGACTGTTTATGATCGGAGGCGGAGTTCCCAAGAATTTTGTCCAGGATACCGTTATTTGCGCCGAGGTGCTTGGAAAAGAAGTCGGCATGCATAAATATGCAGTTCAGATTACCGTTGCTGATCCCCGCGACGGGGCCTGCTCAAGCTCAACCCTGAAAGAAGCTGCTTCATGGGGTAAGGTTGATACTGTTTACGAACAGATGGTTTATGCAGAGGCAACAAGCGTTCTGCCGCTTATCATCAGTTATGTTTACCACAAGAAAGACTGGAAAAAACGGGCAAAGTACGAATGGACGAAGATGCTGGACAAGAAATCGTAAATTGAGACTCGCTATCCGTAATCCGATTCACTTTTCACTGTTCACGATTCACTTTTCACTGTTCACGGTTAATATCTGAGCCATTTCCACAATTCCCTGTAATTAACCTTTTTGCCGTACATTAATATACCGGTGCGGTAAATTTTTGCGGCCATCCAGGTCGTACCAAGGAAAGCGAGGATAAGCATTGCCATCGAAAGGGCAACCTGCCAGTAGGGGACTCCGAACGGGATCCTGATCATCATTGCAACTGGAGATGTTAAGGGGAAGACAGAGAACCAGAAAGCAACCTGTCCTGAAGGATCCTGTATAAAAAACTGAGCCATCACCATTGAAAGTATAAGCGGGACTGTTATCGGCAGCATAAACTGCTGGGTGTCCGATTCGCTGTCAACCGCACCGCCTATGGCAGCGAACAGTGCAGCGTACATCAGGTAACCAAAAAGAAAGAAGAACAGGAACGCTCCTATCATCACCGGGAAATTGACAGAACCAAGAGCCTCGATAACCACGTTCACCCCTTCATCCTTTCCTTTAGCTGATGCAGTTGAATCGGGGAGGGGCAGGTTGTCGGGATTGTACTTTGCCACATTCTGCATCATTGCCTGGCCTGCAGTATGCTTATCAGCAGCTTTCCCTGCAAAAGTTGAAGTTACAACGGTAACAATACCGAAAGTCAGGACTACCCAAAGCAGAAATTGTGTAAGACCTACCATTCCCACACCAACTATTTTCCCCATCATCAGCTCAAATGGTTTAACCGATGAAATGATGACTTCTATTATGCGATTGGTCTTTTCTTCAATAACTCCCCTCATTACCTGGGAGCCGAACATGAAAATAAAGAAATATATGAGTATGCCTGCAAACATACCAAGCACCATGCTGATCTCGGTATAACTTTTCTCTTCCTTCCCGCCATCAGTGATCTTGATGGTATTCACGTCCACGTTTGTCTTAACGGAACGCAGAATGTCTTCGACATTGATCGGATTTTTCTTGTCGGTTTGCAGGTCCCTTAGCTTTGCTTCCAGCTTCATATCCTCAACCTGTTTGGTCATCACGTTGCGGATATAACTTTTAACGTTTATCGCCACATTGCTTTCGGCATATAAGACCGCATTGCTTGGAATGCTCACTTCTGTTTTTGGGATGAACAGCAAGGCGTAATCCCCGCTTTTTACAAAGTTTGATTTTGCAGATCCTATATCAGAGCTCAGGTAATGGAACTTGATGTTATCGGTATCCCTGAACTTCCCGAAGAAGATACCGGTCTGGTCTATGACAGCCACTGTTTTAAGTTCATTTCCGCGGGTAGCCATATATATGGGTACTATCATGATGGCTGCCATCAGAAGTGGCCCCAGTATGGTCATAACCATAAAAGACTTTTTCCTGACACGGGTCAGGTATTCGCGCTTGATGATCAGGATGATTTTATTCATATCAGGCTTGAAGAATAGTTTCGGAATTTTTTTCGGTGACAACCCTTATGAAGATGTCGTTCATGCTGGGGATGATCTCGCTGAACGAATGCAGCATTACGTTGGGCAGCAATGCATTGATAAGCTGGTTCGGATTTGATGCGGCAGGTATTTTGATGCCGGCCATCCTCAGGTCATGGTCATTCCACTCCCTGATGATCTGAAAAGCAGGAGGCAGTACGCTTTCAAGACTTCCCTGGAAATCTTTATAGGATATTTCAAAAGAGTTAGTCCTGTACGTCTTTTTAATATCCCTCACCGGGCCGTCAAGTACCACCTTTGCGTTGTTTATGAGGGCAATATGATCGCATAACTCCTCAACAGAGGCCATGTTATGTGTCGAGAATATTACTGTCGCCCCCTTTTCTTTCTGGGCAATTATTTCATCTTTGAGCATACTGGCATTGATTGGGTCAAACCCGCTGAACGGCTCGTCAAAGATCAGCAGCTTTGGCTCATGGATGATGGTGACCAGGAACTGGACTTTTTGCTGCATCCCCTTCGAAAGTTCTTCGACTTTTTTATTCCACCAGGACTTCATCTCGAATTTGCCGAACCAGTACATCAGTCTCTTATGGGCTTCCTGTTTACTCAATCCCTTGAGCTGGGCCAGGTACATTGCCTGTTCCCCAACCGACATTTTTTTATACAATCCACGTTCTTCGGGGAGGTAGCCGATATTGTAGATATCGTTGGGCTTCAGTTCCCTCCCGTTTAGGAAAAGCTGGCCTTCGTCGGGAGCGATGATCTGGTTTATAATACGAATAAAGGTAGTCTTTCCGGCTCCGTTCGGTCCGAGGAGGCCGAAAATACTGCCTTCCGGTATTGAAATATTAACCTTGTCGAGAGCTTTGTGGCCGGAAAACTGTTTGGAGATATTCACTGCCGAGAATAATTCCATAAATCCAGGATTAAAAGTGATTGTAAGGTTTTATGTTAGACTTCGTATCAGGTAAAGTGTTACATAGTATACTTGAATTCGTACATTGTGCATCGTACATTATTTTCCCCGCTATTCAAATATGTCTTTCATCCTGCTGAAGAACCCTTTTTCCTTTTCTGTGGGGTTCGGATGGAAATTGGTTGATTTTGCCAGTTTTTCAAGAATGGCATGTTCCTCTTTTGACAATACTTTCGGGGTCCAGACGTGGATTGTGATCAGGAGATCCCCCCTGCCTTCATAGGAATTCACGCTGGGCAAGCCTTTACCTTTCAGCCTCACAACCTTTCCCCCCTGGGTACCAGCTTCGATCTTGACCTTTATCTTGCCGTCAATGCCCGGAATTTCCGCACTGGAACCTAAAGCGGCTTCAGGAACCGAGATATATTGGTTGTAAAGAAGATTATTCCCGTCCCTTACAAGGTCGGAATGCTTTACTTCCTCAATCTGGATCAGCAGGTCACCGGCAACACCACCTCTGGCGGCGGCATTTCCTTTGCCACTCATCGAAAGCTGCATGCCTTCACCTACACCTGCAGGTATTTTTATCGTAATAATCTCTTCACCTTTGATGATCCCGTTCCCGCTGCAATCAAGGCATTTATCTGTAATGACCTTGCCTTCACCCCCGCAATGCGGGCAGGTGGATGTACTCTGCATCTGGCCAATGAAAGTTGAAGTAACCCTGGTCACATGCCCCGAACCTTTGCAGGTTGAACAGGTCTGGTATGCGCTGCCGCTCTTTGCGCCCGTCCCCCTGCATGTTACGCAGGCTACATATTTATTGACCTTGATCTTTTTCTCCACACCATGGGCAATTTCTTCAAGTGTGAGTTTGACCCTGACCCTGAGGTTTGAACCTCTGTTGACTATTCGACCGCTCCTGCGCCCGCCTCCTCCGAAAAACGATGAAAAAGGATCGTCAAAACCACCACCGAAAATATCTCCGAAATGTCTGAAAATATCTTCCATGTTCATTCCGCCGCCATATCCTCCGAAACCACCTCCGTTACCCAAACCTGCATGACCGTATTGATCATACCTCTGGCGTTTTTCAGGATCACTAAGAATTTCATACGCTTCAGCCGCTTCCTTGAAATTCTCTTCCGACTCTTTGTCGCCGGGGTTTTTATCAGGATGGAAACGGATAGCCTGCTTGCGGTATGCTTTTTTGAGCTCTTCAGGCGTGGCGTTCTTATTTACTTCCAGTATTTCGTAAAAATCGCGTTTTGTTGTCATAAACCTACCACCACCTTTGCATAACGGACCACTTTCCCATTCAACAAATACCCTTTTTCAATCTCATCCATAACCTTATTCTTCATTTTTTCATCCAT